>JAPJRA010000035.1 GCA_030824835.1 Geminicoccaceae bacterium
GGGGCGCTGGTGTCGGCGGCAGCCTGCTGGCGGCGGTGGTGGCAGAGGCGCAACGGGCGGGCATGCGGCAGATGGTGGCCGTGATCGGCGATTCGGCCAACCATGGCTCGATTCGGCTGCACCGGGCGTGCGGCTTCGTCGAGATCGGCATCCTGCGCGCCGTGGGCCGCAAGTTCGATCGTTGGTTGGACACCGTGCTGATGCAGCGGACCATCTAGGAGGCTGTCGGGCGCGTCGGCCGCATGGTGCTCGGGCGGCGCGCATGGAAGATGCGCCGATCGCGGTATCGAAGGAAGCAAACCATGCCGATCTTGTCGACGACGAGCAGTTGGCCTGATCGAGCAACACCTGCAGGATCTATCTGGCCTGATGCGCGCCGACGACTTGATCTACAGCTTTGTCGTGAACAACTAGCTGTTTGGGCGAGAGCCGATCGCGTTCGACTTGCTCCTTGGGACGCGGGCAGCACGTGCATTCTGGTGAGGCTGAGCTGAAGGGCGCGCCGATTGATCTCGGGCGTCTAAATCCATGCTGCTTCATCTCCACCAACGATGACCACGTGGCACCTTGAGCCTCGATCGACGGCGGTGGTCTGCCACGGGTGGGCCGGCCCGCTTCGTCCGTTTTGGGGCGGGGCACATCGCTAGGTAGGGCGGCCTCGGAGCAGCGGCCCGCGACTTGGCGGCAGGTATCCTGCCGGCGCTCGCGGAGGCGTCCGGCAGCTGCGTCGAGGAGCGGGCAATCGAACGATCGACAAAGAGGAAATTGCGTTGAATATTTTGGGTCGGATGGGAATAGCCACTTCGGGGCAGCGTCTGTGGAATAGGCGAACCGAAAGCCGGAGCAGATGATGTCCTGGGGCCTCTGGGTGACAGGTCATATCGGTCTCCAGTCTCGAAAGTATCCTCGACCGCGGCAGTGGCCAATCGGGCCGGCTGCCGGTCGGGAATGGCTTCGACTGGGGATGGCACCGTCTTGCGTCAGCCTAGCGTTTCCGCCCAACCGCCTCGGCTCCGCCGGCTCCGCCGGTGGAGCCTTCCTTTTGCGGGCGTGCGTCGAACGTGCGAGCCTCGAGGGTGGTAATGACCCAACTGCACGGGTCGCAACAAGGACGACATGCCCGGACATGGGAAGCTACGGGGCCATTTCATGATCGGGAAATCCAAGGAGCAGGGCGTGGATCGCCTTACCGGGGAGATCACCCAGCATGTGGCGGCGTTGCGCCGCTATGCGCTGGTCCTGGTCGGTGACGCCCACGAGGCGGACGATCTGGTTCAGGAAGCCATCGCCCGCGTGCTCTCCCATATGCGGTCCTGGCGCCCGGTACGCGACCTGCGTGCCTACCTCTTCACCACCATGCACAACGTCTTCATCGATTCGACCCGAAAACGGCACAACCGTACCGATCATGTTCCGATCGAGGATGTGCTGGCTACCTTGTCGACACCCGCCACCCAGTCGCGCCGGATGGAGTTCCGGGATCTTCTGCAGGGGTTGGCGGCCCTACCGGAACAACAGCGCGAAGTGGTGCTGCTTGTCGGCCTCGAGGGGATGAGCTACCTCGAAGCTGCCCGAGTGTTGGACGTGCCGATTGGAACCGTTATGTCCCGTCTCTCGCGTGGACGCGAAGCGCTGCGTCAGCTCATGACGTACGGCGCGGTCGCGCGACTGCGTGTGGTCAAATAGCCATGTCTGCCGATAATCAATTTCCACTTGTGACCGATCACGACTTGCATGCCTTCGTCGACGGTGAGGTCGACGGGCGGCGCTATAGGCGCATCGTGGCGCATCTCGCCGCGGATCCGCAGGCCGCGGAACGGGTCAACGGCTTCCTGCGCCAGCACGGCGAGCTCGCCCTGCTGCGCGATCAGCTGGCCGACATCGATCCGCTGGGCGATCGTGTGACGTCCGACCTCACCCGCGAGCTCGCAGGCGCGATGCGGCATCAGCGTCGGGTACGCTTCGGTGTCACCGGCACGGGCTTGGCGGCAGCGGTTCTCGTCGGGCTGGTCAGCCTGTGGGGGCCGGACCCGAGCAAGGTCGCGGAGCGGCTGTCCTGGTCGCGTCACTTCGCTGACGGTGGCCCGCAGGTCTTGTTCGGCAAGGATCCCTTCAGTGGCGCCGCCCAGTTCACGGTGAGCGACAGCAGCGACGCACCCCTCAAGCTCGACGAGCAGCTGGCGGCGTACTCGATCCGCCGGCCCGATCTCGCCGCACATGGTCTGCGCTTCATCGGCGGCGATGCGCTGCAGGGCGGCGACACGCCGTCCATCCGGCTGGTGTACGAGGACAAGGACGCGCATCGGGTGTTCCTGTTCGTGGGCGCCGTCGGTAGCGAGGCGGACGTGGCCTTGACGCTGGTGCCCGAAGGCCACGTGTCGCTGAACTGGCGCCGCGGGCCGCTCGTGTTCGCGCTCATCGGGCCCAAAGATAGCGAGCAGCTGCTCGAGGTCATGGCCGCCACCGGCGAGTTCCTAGCGCCGTCAGCCCCGGTGGTGGCGGGCATGCCTGCGGGTAAGGGTGCTGCCGAGGCCACGGTCGTTACCGGTAGCGTCGCCAAGCCGATCACCACGGTGGCGCCGCCCGCCGAAGGTATTGAGCGCGTGCTCGGTCCGACCACCCTGGTCGATCCGGCCGGCACGCCGGTGCCCGTGGCGCCTTCCGCGGGCACGAAGAACATCCCCAAGCCGCTCTGATCCATTGCTCTAGGATCCGCTCGAGGGCTCGGCCAGCAACTGGTCGAGCCCTTCGTTCAGGCGATTGGCGACGTAGGGCGCCACCTTGAAGGCCCAGCCCTGCGTTCTGGTACCGAGGGTCGCGGCTCGAGCCGTCGCCGCATCGGCAGAGGATGGCTCGCCCGTGGCCGGTGCGGCCGCAGCTACCGCGAGCTCAAGCCAGTTCTCGGCTGCGTCGCCAGCGCCCAGCCGCGCGACGGTGACATCGACCGCAACACCATCGAAGGTCTCGAACCGAGCTTTTGCCGCATCGGCGGGAATCGTGAGCTCCGATGCCGGCCTCACGTCCTCCATTGTCAGGTTGGCCAGTGCTCCCGCCAGTTGCTCGACCTTGCTGGCGTCGAGAGCATGCCCATCGGGCAGGTCTGCGTCGGCAGTGAACGTCGCGGTCTTGGCGTCGGGCCGGTGCAGCCGCACGGGAGCCGCTCCCGCCGGCTGCAGCGTCACCGCGGCCACCTGCTCCATCGGTATGTCGATCACCTGCCGGTCCACCAACGACAGGGCATCGGCGGGCAGCTCGATCTCCCCCGCGGCCAGCCAGGCTTGGTCATCGCCGGCACGACGCACGTAGATGCCGCCGCGGCCGCCGCCGTAGAGCCCCGGCTTCGGCTTGCCGACGACAGCCGCGGCCAGCGCCGTGCCGCTCTGGTCGTCGAGCTCGATGGAGCGTGACTTGGCTCCCTCGGCACCTGGTTCCTCGAGTTCGAGGCGCTTGAGCCGGTCGGGATCGGCGGTCTTGGCCTCGACGAGCTGCAGGTTGGCCAACGCCAGCACGAGGTCGCGGACATGCTGCGGCTCGACCGGGTAGCCGCCCTTCTCGTCCAGCTTCCAGCCGCCGCCATCCTTGGTCGCGATGGTGAGCTTGCCGTCCGGCGTGATCAGCTTGACCGTGCGCACGTCGTTGACCCGATCGAGCAGGCCCGGGAACAACGGAGCGGTGGCCTGTGTGGTCACCATCGGCTTGTCGCGGGTGGCAATGGCCCAGCCTGCGAGCGCCAAGCTGATCGCGGTGGCACCGGCGAGGATCGTGAAGCTGTTGGGTGACATCGGCCGGGATCCTTCGTTCAGACATGGGCGTGATCGAAGCGGTGGCGGTGCCGGAAACGCCGCACCAGCGCCACGACGATCGCCAGCACCGCCACCAGCAGCGGCACCACCGCGATGTTGAGCAGGCGGGTTCGGTCGCGCAGCTGCTCGATGTCCTTGCGCAGGGCGAGCTGAACGTCACGCAGCTCGCGCCTCGTCTCCAGCAGCTGGCTCCGGAAACCTTCGATCTCCTTGCGTTGGGCGTCTCCCAGCAGGCTCACATCCTCGTTCTCGGAAACCTTGAGCGAGCGCAGCTTGTCCTGCAGGTCACCCAGCCGCTGCTGCAGTTCCTGCTCCTTGGCCCGATAGGCGCTCTCGCTGGCACGGCGGATCTCGGCCACGGTCGTGAACGGCCGCACCGGGACCTCGCGCCCGCGCAGGCCCGTCAGCGCGTCGCTGCCGACGAGATAATCCAGCGCGTTGGCGACCAGATTGGCATTGTCCGCGAGCGGGACCGTCACCTGCTGACCCATCATGCTCTGGCTGCTCAGCCAGTTCCGGTCGTCCAGCAGATCGGTGTCGGCCACGACGATCAGCTGGGCCGGACCCGTCGACTCCTTCAGATGCGGGCCTGCCGCGGTCACGCCTTCCGGCGGCGTGTCGCCGAAGGCCGACTTGACCGGACCAGAGACGCGAGCCGCCATGACCAGCTCCTTGCCGCCCGGCTTGTAGTCGCGCAGCAGCGCCAGCGGGTCAGGGAACATGCGTACCTTCTCGGCGTCGATCGCCATGGCGTCGGGACTGGAGCGTACCAGCGGCACGAACGTGGTGCCGGCTCCCTCATGCGCCGCCAACGCCCCGGCGGTACCGACGTTGATCCGGTTGAGCTCGGCGGTGGTCACGTCGTCCGACGCCAGATGGGTGCGGTCGAGCGACAGCCAGGGCAGGTAATCGACGATCTGCTCCCGCCCCCCGCTCGGATAGGAGACCTGGCGGGCCGCTTGCGGATCGCCGACCACGGTGTCGGGCGAGTAGTCGATACCCCAGGCCTGAAACAGCTTGTCGAGGTTCGAGGACGTGTCCGTGGGCATCCCTGACTGCTGCTGGCGGATGGCCTCCGCCTCGGAATCGGGATCGACGAAGACCAGAGCCTTGCCGCCGCGCAGCACGAACTGGTCGATGGCGTAGAGGGTCTGCTCGCTCAGCCCTTGTGGATGGACGAGCATCAGCGCCTTCACGTCGTCGTCGATCCGGCCGACATCGCCACCCAGGACCCTGACGTCGAAGAACTGGTCGAGCTCCTGCATCACCTGCCAGGGCTGGCCGCGCATCGCCGGGTCACCGTTGATCGGCAGCGAGCTCAGCAGCGCCACCACGGGCTTGTCCGGATGGGCGAGATTGTTGACCATCCGGGTCAGATCATACTCCAGGAACGTTTCGCGCTCGGGTGACAGCACCGGCAACACATCGACGTCGTCGGTGCTGTTGGTGCCGGCGATACCCAGATAGCCACTGCCGGCGCCACCATCGAGGGCGACAGGGTCCAGGCCGAACCCCACCGCGCGGTCCTCCTCCGAGGAGAACGGCTCGGGGTCGATATACTCGACGGTGATCCGTCCATTGGCGGCGTCAGCATAGGTGCGGAGAAGGTCATGCACGCGGTCGGCGTACGAGCCCAGGAACGGGTTGGCGTCGCGCAGGGCCCGTGACGCATAGAATCGGAGGGTGATCGGCTCCTTCACGCTGCCCAGCAACTGTACCGTGCCCGGCGACAGCGTGAACTGATGGTTCTCCGTCAGATCCAGCCTGGTGCTGCGCAATGCGAGGCTGCCGAACGTGTTGAGCGCCAGGAACAGGATGACGGCCAGCACAATGCCGGCGATCGTCAGCCGGCGGCGGTCGAGTTGAGCGAGCTTACGCATGGGTGTCTTCCTCATCCCGCCTTCTTGAGGTCGACAAGGAGCGTGTTGACGAGCAGGCAGACGGTGATCAGCGAGCTGAAGAACAGCAGCGTCGACAAGTCGATGACGCCCTTGGTCAGCCGGCCGAAATGGGTGATGAAGCTGAACGACGCCACGGTGTCGACGACCAGCGGCGGCGCCCAGGGCCGGAAGGCTGCCAGGACGAGATCCACACCGCTCATCATGAACACGAAGCAGGCGACGGCACCCAGCACGAACGCGATCACCTGATTGTTGGTCCAGGCCGACGCGCAGGCCCCGATGGCGATGCAGGCGCCGGCCATCAGCCAGCTGCCGAGATAGGACACCAGGATCACGCCATTGTCCGGCTGCCCCAGCCAGTTGACGGTGAGCCACAAGGGAAAGGTCAGCAGCAGGGCGATGCCGGCGAACACCCAGGCCGCCAGGAACTTGCCCATGACGGCGGCGAACGTGGTCGTGGGCAGGGTCAGCAGCAGCTCCGCCGTTCCAGACCGCCATTCCTCGGCCCATAGCCGCATCGCCAGGGCCGGCACGAGGAACAGATAGAGCCAAGGGTGGAAGATGAAGAACGGCTGCAGGTCGGCCTGACCGCGCTCGAAGAAGCCACCGATGAAGAACGTGAATGCACCGGCGAGGGTCAGGAAGATCACGATGAAGATGTAGGCCAGCGGCGTCGCGAAATAGGCGCGCAGCTCGCGTCGGAAGATGGTCCAGACGGCGTTCATGCTTCGTATCCGCAGGCTCAATGGGACGGCACGGTGAGTTCGCGGAACACGTCGTCCATGCTGCCCTGCTCGACAACGAGCGAGTCCACCGCGAGGCCATTGAGCCGGATCAGCTCGCTCAGCGGCGCTGCCAGTTGCTGACCGGGCCTCGGCACGATCAACAGGTTGGCAACGCCATTGATGACGCCTTGTGTCTCCACGGTTTGAGCCTGTGGCAGGTTGGCCAGCAGGGCGGCCAGCGTCGGGTAGATGTCGGCCGCTAGGGTCAGGCGCACGGCGCCGTGCCGGACGGAGCGTTGCTTCAGCTCGTCGGGCCGGGCGTCGGCGACCACGCGGCCGCGGGCGATGATGACCACCCGCGTGCAGATCGCCTCCACCTCCTCGAGGATGTGCGTCGAGATGACGATCGCCTTATCGCGCGCCATCTCGCCGATCAGGCGGCGAACGCCGTGCTTCTGGTTCGGGTCCAGCCCGTCCGTCGGCTCGTCCAGTACCAGCACGGGCGGATCGTGGATGATGGCCTGGGCCAGACCGACCCGGCGCTTGAAGCCTTTGGAGAGGGTCTCGATCGGCCGATGCAGCACCTCGCCGAGATCCGTTCGGGTAATCGCGGCCTCGATCGCATGTTTGGCGGCCGCACCCCGCAGGCCGCGCATCTGGGCGACGAAGCGTAAGAAGCCGAGTGCCGACATGTCGCCGTAGAGCGGGGCGCCCTCGGGCAGGTAGCCGATGCGGCGCTTGGCTTCGATCGGAGCTTCGACCACATCGTGGCCCATGACCGCAGCAGTCCCGGCCGACGGCGCCAGATAACCGGTGAGCATTCGCATCGTGGTCGATTTGCCGGCGCCGTTCGGGCCCAGAAATCCGAGGACCTCGCCACGCTCGACCGCAAAGGTCACACCGTCCACCGCCTGCACCGGGCCGAACCGTTTAGCCAGCCGGTCGAGCTGGATCATCTGCGCCATCGCTGGTGCATCCTCCCGATTTCCGCCCTGCACCGGATGCGCGTCGTCACCGCGTCCGGCAGCCGATCGACGGAGGCCAATATTGGAAGGCGATCGGCCAATCAACCCCCGGAAAGGTGAAACCGCGGTCACATTCCGCGCAGCGGTTTGGAGCCTTGGTGGGCCTTTGCCTAGAAGCTCTGCCCAACAACGATCAGACTCTGACTCCAGGTGACAATCTCGTCGCGGCCATTTCGATCGAGATCCATGACGAAGGGGAAGGGCGCCCAGCGGTCATAACTCGTCGGTGGTGCGATTTGCTTGGTCTTGCTGCCCTTCAGGTTCCAGTACCAATCAGTCTTGAGGCGGAACTTGCCGGACTGAGTCAGCACGCGGCCGAAGTGCACCATCAACTCGTCGCTCCCGGTGGCACCATCGAGATTGGCATTCTGGTACGGCATGCCGCCTTGCATTTTGCTTTTCGGGTACTTCACCAACAGATTTCCGCGGCCGTTGAGGAAGGCCATGGCCCGGTCGGATGTGCCGCCCTTCTCGACGATCGCTATCGTCGGCGACGCTGCCGCCGGGTCCAGCTTTGCCAGGGCCATCTGTTGCGGGTTGCGGATGGTGCTATAGGGCACCGACCACAGCGCCGCGCATGTCCCGGCGGCGGTCGTGGCTCTGACGCCGCTGGCACCGGTGAGCACCGCTTCCAGTCCCGGACGGTTAGGGTCGAGGTCCGCCACCGCCACCGCGTCGGCGTGGGTGCCGCCGAGGTCGACCGAGCAGAGCCGGTTGCCTTTCGGGTCGTAGAGGTGGCGGCCGACGAAGATGGACTCGGCGTAGCCGTCGCCATTGCCGTCGACCGGATAGACATAGTGGCCGGCGGCACAGGTATTGCGATCCCACAGGCGGTTGAGATCGGTGTCGAATGCCAGCGTCCGTCCCCAGACGTCGATGTAATTGCCAGCTTTGGGGCAGCCCGACTTGTTGCTCTCGGATACCAGGATGATGGGCTTGCTGCGAGCCGGCACGCGGAACGCCGCGATCTGGCACTCGCTACCGGCCGAGGCGTCCAGATTGACGGCACGGACCGCCTTGCCGGTGATGCCGGAGCGGAGCACGAGCTGCTTGCGGCCGCCGCTGACCCAGCAATGGACGATTTCCTGGGTCCCGTTGCCGTCGCTGTCCAGCACCGCCAGCGTGTCGCGATGCATCATGTCGCGATGGACGCGACCCGAAGGATTGTCGATCTGCCACAGCTTTTGGCCCATGCGATCATAGGCGCGCATGAAGCGAAAGCCGTTGAAGTGGAGGAACTCGAAACGGCCATCTCCATCGACGTCGATCGGGTAGACATTGCCGCGGACATTGTTGAGCGCTGGGCCGTCCAGCTCGATCTTCAAGGCCACCCGCATAGATATCGCGGCGCTGCTGACAGCAGCGCCCGTCCGGGCAAGGGGCACGTAGGGGAGCCCACGGTTAGGATTGCGGTGAAGCTGCATGCGGTCCATGAGATCAGGCGCAGCGTAAGCAGCTGGCGCAGCGCAGCCTATTGCCGTCATCGCAAGCCCGGCGAGCAGACCGTACCACAAGACATTGCGACCATGACAAGCTCTCGAAGAAAAAAACGACATAATTACTTTGCCCCCGTCTTTTATTGAACGTCCAGGTAGGACGATGAATGCTATCGTCGGGGTACACCTCTTCTAGCAGGTGCCGATCCTCCATACGGTTCCATGCTCCATTCGGGTCATGGATTGCTCATCGCCTCCCGACCAATACCATTTAATGGTTAATAATCTCAATTAAATTCAACCATTGGTCGCATTATCGATCGCAGGCTGGGCGACGCAGAGTGCGACGCATCGATGACACGGACGGTCGAGGGCAGGATAAACGCTTCTAGTCTAATGGCTTAGGACGGCGAATAAGGTTGAGGGCGTGGCGCGACAAGCTCGACCGAAAACCCTATCGGTCGCCGTGTGGCCGCCGGTCAGGATGGGGACGGTTGGTCAACACCGAGTGTCGATCCCGGCTACTTACCGGTCTTGGTCGTCGTTGTGGCGGAACCGAACCCAGCGGCGGCCGCCTTGGGCTTTGGCGTCGTAAAGCGCCCGATCGGCATGCTCGGCGAGGCTGTTCATGTTGTCGCCATCGTCCGGGAATACGGCAATGCCGATGCTGGCGCCCAGCGTCAGTGGCTGCGTGCCGAGCAGAACCGGCTCAGCCAACGCCGCCAGCAGCCGATCGGCCAGCGCCTGAACGCCGCCTTGTTGCTGGAGGTCCGTCTCGACCAGCGCGAATTCGTCGCCGCCCAGCCGGGCCAGGATATCGGCTTCACGAGTCACGGTCCGCAGGCGACGCGCGAATTCCTGCAAGGCCGCATCACCGGCCGGATGGCCAAAGTGATCGTTGACGCCCTTGAACCCGTCGAGATCGATCATCAGCAGGGCCAGCCCCTGCCGCGCCCGTCGAGCCCGAACCAAGGCCTGCCCGAGACGATCGCCGAACAGCACGCGATTGGCGAGGCCAGTGAGCGGGTCGGTCAGCGCCAGCGTACGGTAGTGTTCCTCGATCGCCTTATGCGCGGAGTCGTCGCGGACAACGGCCAGGAAATGATCGCTTTGGTCGAAACGGGTGGCGCCTATGGAAATCTGGACGGCGAAGTCGCGACCGTTGGCGCCGCGTGCCTCGGCTTCGCGAGCGGTGCAAGTGAGGCTGATGCCGGATTCGAGCGCGGTGAGCAGAAACGGCGCCCGCACGACGTCGGTGACAGGTCGGCCCTCGAGTTGCCGCGCATCATGCCCGAGCATCGCTGCCATCGTCGCATTGACCATGCGGATACGTCCCGTTTCATCGAACACCATGGCGGCGTCCATCATGGAGTCGAATAGGGTCCGGAAGGATGCGTGCGCGACTCTGGCGCCAAGGACGTAGCAGACCCGGTCCTCCGGATCGAACATGGGGAGGATCAAGGCTTCGGCATGGTTCTCCAGAGCGCAGGCGGGTCGATAGATGATGGAGAGCGGCTCGCCACGGAGAAGGACGGCATGGTGGGCGGCGTCGCTGAACAGCGCCTCGTGACCGACATGGGTCGCCGTTCCATGCAGTCGGCCGCGGGGCAGATCCACGCCGGCCGCTGCCGGTTCGACAATGGCAACATGCTTGGCGACAGTGGGCGGCAATACCAGGTTGCTCCGGGCAGCCTCGCGCTGGCCTGCGATTCTCGGCAGGGTCGACCACCATCGTGCCAAGTCGACCAATGCCGGGGATGTCAACTCGACCGCGCGTGGCCGCCACAGCACGAAGGGCGCGCTGGCGCCCTGCCGCCGGAACAGGGCGCGCACCGGCGCGTAGCGCTCGGCCGCGATATGCCGCGCCAACCGCTCGGTCCCGACTTCCCGACTGCGCGTCATTCGGACAGGTGTCGTTTCCACAGGCCCCGCTCTTTGACGTGGGTCGTCCAACGCCTATCCTGCCTCCGGTACCGGCACAGCTCGGCCTTTCCGGAGAAGAGATGGCGCATGACAATGAGCGAGGCAATGTAGCGCGTGCAACTCATCACAACGGTCGAAATGCACACCGGAGGTGAGCCGGTACGCATCATCACCGCCGGATTTCCGCCCATCAAGGGTGAGACGCTGCTGGCCAAGCGGCGTCACGTCCGTGCCCAGCTGGATCATCTGCGCCGCATGCTGATGGCCGAGCCGCGCGGTCACGCCGACATGTACGGGGCATTGCTGGTGCAGCCGGACATGCCCGATGCCGATCTCGCGGTGCTGTTCCTGCACAATGAGGGCTACTCGACCATGTGCGGCCACGCCGTGATCGCGCTCGGGCGCTTTGCGGTCGATAGTAAGCTGGTCGCGGCTTGCGAGCCCGAAGCCACTGTCCGCATCCAATGCCCATGCGGCCTGGTGACGGCTTCGGTGGCGGTACACGGGGGCCGTGCCGGTCGGGTCCGCTTCACGAGCGTGCCGGCGTTCGCCTACGCTCGCGACGCCGTCGTGGTGACCGATGCGTTCGGCCCGGTGATCCTCGATGTTGCCTATGGCGGCGCCTTCTACGGTATCCTGCCGGCATCCCAGCTTGGGCTCGATCTGCAGCACAGTCCCCTGGCACGGATCGTCGAGGCGGCGCTGCAGATCAAGGCTGCGGCGATGGTGCAGCTGACACTGGCACATCCGACGGAACCCGATCTGGCCTTCCTGTATGGAATCATCCTTACCGACGACGTGGCCCCGGATGAGCGGGGGGCCACCGCGAACATCTGCGTCTTCGCCGACGGTCAGGTCGACCGGAGCCCGACGGGGTCGGGTGTCACCGCCCGTCTGGCAATGATGCACCGGCGTCGCCAGGTCGGTCTCGGCGAGAGCCGGGTATTTTCTAGCATCACAGGTGCCGAGTTCACCGGCCGGGTAATCGCCGAGACCATGGCGGGCCCGCACCCCGCAGTTCTGGTGGAGGTCGCCGGGGAAGCGTTCTACACCGGGGAGGCGAGTTTCACCTGCGAGCCGGAGGACCCTTTGGGTGCAGGCTTTCTGCTGCGCCGCTGACGCCTGCACAGCAGCTCGCTGTCCCGATCTCGACGATCGGGCCGTCGCGGCAGCCGCCACGGTGGCCCGGGTGCGCACCTGGCAGGCCCGCATGGGTATCACCCGGCTGGCGGACCTCACCGGCCTCGATCGCATCGGCCTGCCCGTGTTCGCCGCGATCCGGCCGAACTCGCGCTCCGTCGCGACCAGCCAGGGCAAGGGCCTGACAGCGGACGCGGCGCGGGCCGGCGCGCTCATGGAGGCGGTCGAGAGCTGGCATGCGGAGACGATCGAAGCGCCGCTGCGCTTGGCCAGTGCCGCCGAGCTGCGGGACCGTCGACTGGTCACGGTCGAGCGGTTGCCGAGGCGTGCACGGCGCAGGTTCGACCCGCATCGGCCGCTATTGTGGATCGAAGGCAGGGACTTGGGCTCGCAGGAACCGGTGTGGCTTCCCTACGAGCTCGTGCACACCGACTACCGATTGCCTCAGCCGCCGGCGGCCGGCTGCTTTCCAGTCGGGACCAGTGGCCTTGCCGCCGGCAACACGCAGGCGGAGGCCATCCGCCACGCCCTGTGCGAGCTGATCGAGCGCGATGCCGTCAGTCTCTGGCATCAGCTGGCGCCCGGCGCTCGGTCGTCGACGGCGATCGATCCGAGAAGCGTCGAGGACGAGCGCTGCCGCGACGTGCTGGGGCGTCTGGCGGCCGCGGGGTTTGCGGTCGGATTGTTCGACTTGACGAGCGATATCGGCACACCAGCCGTTCTCGCGGTGCTGGCCGATCGACGGGATCCCGCCGGTCATCCCGGCATGGGTGCCGCGTGCCACCCCGAGGCAAGGACCGCTCTGTTGAAGGCCCTGCTGGAAGCGGTCCAGGTGCGCACCGGATACATCGCCGGCGCCCGCGACGACATGGCTCCCGAGGAGTTCGCCGGGGCCGGCCCCATCGAGAAGCTACGCTGGCTCGAACCGCTGCTCGCGCTTTCCGGGCGACGGCCGTTCGACCACACGTCGACGGGCTGTGGCGACGCCGCTCGTGATGCGGATGCGCTGCGCCTGCGGCTCGCCGCCATTGGTCTGGACGAGGTGATCCTCGTCGACCTGACGCGCTCGGGTATCGACCTGCCCGTGGTCAGGATCGTCGTGCCCGGTCTCGAGGGGTGCTCCGATGAGCCGGACTATGTGCCGGGTCCGCGTGCTCGCGCACGGAGCCGGCTATGAGCGTCGTCATCTTCGCAGGACCGACCCTGACGGCAGCAGCCATCCGGGAACGGCTCGAAGCTGTTGTGCTGCCCCCGGCGGCAGTGGGTGACGTGGCGCGTGCGGTCCGACGCCAGCCGGTCGCGATCGGGCTGATCGACGGCGTGTTCGAGCGGGTGCTGCCCGTCTGGCACAAGGAAATCCTCTGGGCCATGTCCCAAGGCGTGCACGTCTTCGGCGCCGCCAGCATGGGCGCCCTGCGAGCGGCCGAGCTGCATCCGTTCGGGATGCGAGGAATCGGGCGCATCTTTGCTCGGTATCGTAACGGCGAGCTCGAGGCCGACGACGAGGTGGCCGTGCTGCACGGTCCGGCGGAGGTCGGCTTCGCGCCGGTCACTGAGGCGCTGGTGAACGTGCGGGCGACGCTCGATCGCGCGGTGGCCGAGGGCGTGATCGCCGTCGACGCCGCAGGGAGGCTCGTGGCGCTCGCACGCCAGTGTCATTATCGGGAACGGACTTGGGCCGTGCTGCTGGCGCAGGCAGACGCCGGAGAGCTGTCGGCGCCCGTGGCTCGCTTGCGAGCCTGGCTGCCCGAAGGCCGAGTGGACCTGAAGCGTCTCGACGCCTTGGAGCTGGTGGCCACGATGCGTGAGTTCGTGGCCGCCGGCCCTTCGCCCATGTGCCCCGAATTTGCCTTTGCATGGACCGATGCATGGGACGCCTTGCATGCGCGGGTCGGCGGCGAGGCGGCGGGAGAGCAGGTCTTGGAGGAGCTGCGGCTGCAGGTGGGCCAATTTGCCGTGGTGCGCCGTGCGGCACTGTTACGGGTACTGGCGCGGCGTGAGGCGGAGCGGCGAGGCGACGATGTCGAGCCCAGCGCCCGACAGGAGGCGCGCGAGCGGCTCCGCGCACGGCTGGGCCTGTGGCGCCGGGCGATGATCGACCGCTGGCTGGCCGAGAACGACCTCAGTGACCCGGAGTTCAACGGCCTGGCCAGCGACGAGGCGCTGTTGGAAGCAGGGACCCTCGCAGGCACAGCGGAGCTGGCGGCCGCCATGCTCGCCGAGCTTCGCGTCACGGGCCAGTATGCGGCGCTGGCCGGGCGAGCCGCGCCGATT
>JAPJRA010000780.1 GCA_030824835.1 Geminicoccaceae bacterium
GACACGCGCCATGCCAGCCACCGACCCCCGTCCGCGCTCCCCCGCCCAGGCAGAAGCCGCCCGCCGCAACGGCGCCCGCTCCCGCGGGCCCGTGACCGCCGAGGGCAAGGCCCGCACCTCGCGCAACGCCCTCAAGCACGGCCTCACCGCCATGGAGCACCTCGTCCTCGACGGCGAGGACCCTTCCGAGCTCGCGGCGCTGACCGCCCGGCTGATGGCGGAGGTCGGCCCGGAGTCGGAGATCGAGGCCAGGCTCGCCCGCCGGCTCGCCATCGCCTTCTGGAAGGGCGAGCGCGCCGAGCGGATCGAGGTCGCCATCCTGGGCGCGGCGCCGGCCACCCGCATGAACGGCTACCAGCAGGTGCCGGCCGACCCGCTGACCACCTTCGACGTGCGCCGCTTCAACGCCATCCGCGGCCAGCAGGCGCAGCTCGGCCGCGAGATCCGAAGCTGCCTCAAGGAGCTGCGCCAGCTCCGCAAGGACGCCTTGGAAACGTGCACGGACGAACCCGAGAGCAGGTTCGAGAACGAACCCGACGCGACGTTGCGGAACGAGCCCGAGAGCCCGCCGCCGGCCAACGACGATGCCGCCGATCCGGTGCAGGCGGCCGACTCCGCCGCTTATGGCGGGTCGCGAAACGAACCCGACGAGGCCGGGATCGAGGCCACCCGTGCGGCGCTGCTGGTCTGGGCTCAGGCGCGCGAGCGGCGGCTGCGGCTGGAGGAGGCCGGTGCCCTTGCAAGGCCGCTGGAGCGGTCGGCCGTGGCTATCGACCAGCTCACCTGACCGGTGAGAATTCTCACGACCGCCGACGTGAAATCATGGTAACCTGACAAGAGGTGCGATGGTTAGCACTCCTGCGTGAACCGGGGGATTGACGCCATTCTGCGTACCATATGCTGGACCCTGGCTGTCGCAGCGGCCCTGTCGGGTGCGCCCGCGTCGGCCGAAGAGGTGCGGATCGGCTTCGCCAACCCGCTGTCCGGGCCGTTCGCGGTCTCCGGCGAGCGCAACCGGCAAGCGGCCCAGCTCGCGGTGGCGATGCTCAACAGTGCCGGCGGCGTGCTGGGGCACGAGATCCGGCTGGTGGCAGTCGACGACGCCTGCGGCACCGATCAGGCGACGGCGGCGGCCTTGCAGCTGGTCGAGGCCGGCGTCGCCGCCGTGGTTGGGCACTTCTGCTCCCATTCCTCGCTGCTCGCGGCCCCGATCTACGAGGCGGTGGGCCTGCCGATGCTGACGCCCGACTCCACCCATCCGAGGCTCACCGAGGAGGGCCGGCCCAACGTCTTCCGCCTGATCGGCCGCGACGACGAGCAGGGCCGGATCGCCGGCGACTGGCTGGCCGGGCGGCGGCCGGGGCAGCGGATTGGCATCGTCCATGACGGCAGCACCTACGGGATGGGGCTGGCCCAGCACGCGCGCGACGAGTTGCGCCGGCAGGGCGAGCAGGAGGCCCTGTTCGCGGCCTATAGGCCGGGTGCCCCGGACTATGGCGACTTGGTCCGCCAGATCGAGGCGGCGGGTGTCGACCTGCTCTATGTCGGCGGCTACGGCCCCGATGCCGGCCTGATCGCCCGCGCCATCCAGGCGCAGGGGGGTACCCTGCGCTTGGTCGGCGGCGACGGGCTCGGCATGGAGGAGTTCTGGGCGGTGGCGGGCGGTGCGGGCAACGGCACGCTGTTCACCGCCCGGCCCGACGCCCGCACGGAGCCGGCGGCGCAGACCGTGCTGGCGGCGTTCCGGGCCCTTGGTCTCGGCCGGTCGCCCTCCGGTCTCGCCGCCTACGCGGCGGTCCAGGTCTGGGCCGAGGCCGCCCGGCGCGCCCACAGCCTAGACCCGCCCGACGTGACCCGGATGATTCACCGAGGTCGCTTCCAGACCGTGCTGGGCCGCGTCGCCTTCGCCGACAACGGCGATCTGCTGGGCAGCGGCTGGCAGTGGCAGGAATGGCAGGGCGACGCCTACGCGCCCGTGTCTGTCGAGGCCTCGACGAGGTAGGCTGGCGCAGGCCGGTCGCAGGGCGCCGGGACATAGTGCTTGACGGCCCACGCCGCCGGCGGCAGGTGCGCAGGGAGCCTGATCACCGGAGGGTGGCGATGCAGCGCGAGCGCAGTCTCTTGATCAGCGTCCTCTGGCGGGTGGCCGTGATGGTGGCGCTGTTCAACCCGGTCTTCTCGCTGTCGCAGTGGATGCTGGCCAGCTGGCGCGGCATGCCCGGCGTGGTGCTGATCGTCATGGCGCTGGTGGCGCTGGTGCTGCTCTACATGCTGAGCCTCGCCCGCGAGTTCCCGGGGGCCACCGCCGTGGCGGCGGCGGCCATGGCGGTCATCCTCATGGGCTGCTCGCTGCAGGGCTGGGTCGACCTCACCGACTTCGCCTTCTGGCAGTGGGCGGTGCCCATCCTGGCCGGCGTCCTGTTCGCCGCCGGCCCGGCCTTCGCCATCATCCGCAAGCGCGAGGCCGGCATCACCGCCGCCGACGAGACCCCCGGATGACCGC
>JAPJRA010000036.1:0-10224 GCA_030824835.1 Geminicoccaceae bacterium
TCACGATCTCGCCGCGGAAGCTGGGCAGCGTGTCGACGTCGCGGGTCTCGCCCTCGAAGGCAGCTTCGAGGGGGCTTCCTTCGCTGTCCGAGCCGGCGAGATACTGGGCCTCGCCGGCCTAGTCGGCAGCGGCAGGACCGAGATCGCGCGGGTGCTGTTCGGCGTCGACAAGCCGACCGCGGGCTCCCTGCGTCTCGACGGCAACGAGGTCGCCTTCGATTCGCCGTCGGACGCCATGGCGCACGGCATCGCCTATGTCTCCGAGGACCGGATCGGCCAGAGCCTGGTGATGGATTTCTCGATCCTGTCCAATGCGTCGTTGCCGGTCATCGACCGCGCGACCGAGGCCGGACTGATCCGGCCGGCGCGCGAGCTGGGCTTGGTCAGCAGCCATCTCGACCGCCTCAGGCTGCGGTTCAACAGCTATCAGCAGCCGGTCAAGACGCTATCAGGCGGCAATCAACAGAAGGTCGTGCTGTCTAAATGGCTGGCGACCAAGCCTCGGCTGCTGATTCTCGACGAGCCGACCCAGGGCATCGACGTCCAGACTAAGGCCGAGGTGCACGCGGTCATCGCCGACCTTGCCCGCCAGGGACTGGCCATCATCCTGATCTCGTCCGAGCTGCCCGAGCTCCTGGGTATGTGCAACCGGATCGTGGTGCTGCGCGAGGGGCACGTGACAGCGGAGATTCCCGCTGCCGACGCGACGCAGGAGCGCGTGCTCTACGCAATGACCGATGCCGGCGGCAGCACCCGGCAAGAGGCGGAGCGGCACGGCGAGGCGGCCAGCGATCCCTCCCCGGCCCCGCGCTGGTGGCGCCGGCTCGTCCCGCAGCGCGAGCTCGGCCTTGTGCTGGCGATACTCGCGGTGATCCTGCCGGTGGTCCTGGTCAATCCACGCATGCTGAGCGGCGCCAATCTCCAGGCGCTGGCCATGGATGCGGGCCTGCTCACGATCGTGGCCGTGGGCCAGATGCTCGTGATTCTCACCCGCAACATCGATCTGTCGGTCGCCTCGGTGATCGGTCTCGCGGCATATGTCTCGGCCGATCTGCTGCGCAGCCATCCGGAGCTCGGTGTCCCTGGCGGCATCCTCGCCGCCTCCGGCGTCGGGCTCGCCTGCGGACTGCTGAACGGCCTCGTCGTCACTCTCGGCCGCGTGCCGGCCATCGTCGTCACCCTCGGAACGCTGACGCTCTACCGCGGCTTCACGAGTCTCTATGCCGCCGGCAAGCAGGTCAACGCCGACCAGGTCCCGCAAGCCTGGCTCGACATGACCAGCGCCAGTGTCGCCGGCGTGCCCAGCATGGTGCTGATCGCGCTGGCGGTCCTGATCGTGATCGCCTTCGTACTCCGCCGAAAGCCGGTCGGCCGCGAGCTCTACGCCATCGGCTCGAACCCGGATGGCGCCAACCTGATCGGGATCCGCGTCCGCCGCCGGGTGCTCGGCGCCTTCGCCTGCTCCGGCCTGCTCGCGGGCTTCGATGGCGCGTTGTGGGCTTCGCGCTATGCGACCATCGACGCGCGGGTGGCGCTGGGCTTCGAGCTGACGGTGATCGCTGCCGTGGTCGTCGGCGGCGTGGCCATCCGCGGTGGCTCGGGCTCCGTGCTCGGCGTGGCGCTGGGCGCCGTGACGCTGCTCGTGATCAAGAACGGCCTGACCCTGGTCCGTGTCGACCCGCTCTGGCTTCAGGGTGTCTATGGGCTCGTGATCCTGCTCGCCATCACCATCGACGCTTTCGTCGTGCGGCGCACGAGGCGCGGCCGATGACCGCCAAGCTGATCGAGCGCCTCGCCAGTTGGGAGTCGTTCCTGGCGGCGATGACTCTGGGGTTGCTCGCCTACGCCGTGCTCGCCGTGCCCAACTTCACCAGCACCTTCAACCTGTCGCAGGCGGCTGCCGGCGTGTCCGAGAAGGCGCTCCTCGCCCTGCCGCTCGTGCTGCTGATCATCGCCCGCGAGATCGACCTGTCCATCGCCAGCATCCTCGCTCTCACCAGCGTCGTGCTCGGCGTGCTCGTCCAGGCCGGAGCGCCGTTATTGTTAGCCGTGCCAGTGGCACTGCTGACCGGTGCTGCCGCCGGCGCCTTCAACGGCTTTCTGGTCACCCGCCTCGACCTGCCGTCATTGGTGGTGACGCTGGGCACGCTGGCGATGTTCCGGGGTATCGGCTACATCATCCTGGGCTCTGATTCGGTCAATCAGTTCCCCGACGCGCTCACCGACCTCGGCATCGAGAACGTGGCTGGAACGGCGGTGCCCTGGACCATCGTGCCGTTCCTGCTCCTCGCCCCCATCTTCGCCATCGTCCTCCACAACACGCCCACCGGCCGGCGCATCTACGCCATCGGTGGCAACCCGGACGCGGCACGCTATGCCGGCGTACGCAGCCGGCGACTGCGGTTCTCTCTGTTCGTCGTTTCGGGCCTGGTCTGCGCCGTGGCTGGCATCGTCTTCACGGCCCGGCTCGCCAACGCCCGCGCCAACAATGCGCTGGGTTTCGAGCTCGACGTCATCACCATCGCCCTGCTCGGTGGCATCAGCGTGTTCGGCGGACGCGGCAAGCTCACGGGCGTGCTCTGGGCGCTGGTCCTCGTGGCAACGCTGCGCAACGTGCTGGGCCTGCAGCAGATCGGCGGCGACGCCCAGGGAATCGCCATCGGCTTCCTGCTGATCGGCTCGCTCTTGCTCAGCAACACCGTCGAGCACCTGCTGGAACGCGTCAGGACGCGGCGTTTGCTCGGCGCCACCCTTTCCGCCCGCTCCGAAGACATCGAGGCGTCACCGGGGCCAAATCTCGACCGAACGTCCACCTCAGGGAGCACGAAACCATGATCAAGCATCTGCTGACGACGAGCTGCGCCTTGGCGCTGGGTTCGTTCGCGCTGGTCACATCCGCGACGGCGATGGAATGCGCCACGGAGCCGGTGACCGTCGGGCTGCTGCCTAAGCTCGACACCGATCCCTATTTCCAGGTCGCCAAGCTCGGAGCCGAGGAGGCGATGAAGGAGATCGGCGGCAAGGTCATCCAGCAGGCGCCGTCGGCGGCGACCGCCGATGCGCAGATCGAGTTCATCAACAATCTGGTCTCGCAGGGCGTCAACGTGATCGCCATTGCCGGCAACGACGCCAATGCCGTGGCACCGGCGCTCAAGCGCGCCGCGGCGCAAGGCGTGGGCGTGATCGCCTACGACTCCGACGTGGCCAAGCCTGTCCGCGCCCTGTTCCTGAACCAGGCCAAGTCCGACAGCCTGGCCGAGCAGATGCTGGAGAGCATGGGCAAGCTGATCGGCTACGAGGGCGAGTTCGCGATCCTGTCCTCGACTGCGACGGCGACCAACCAGAACGCCTGGGTCGACTTCATGAAGGCGAAGCTCGCGAGCGAGCCCAAGTTCGCTAAGATGAAGCTGGTCCAGGTCGCGTATGGGGAGGAGAGTGAGCAGGTCAACCAGCAGCAGGCATTGGCGCTGGCGCAGGCGTTCCCCGACCTCAAGGGCATCATCGTCCCAGCCGGCATCGGCCTGCCCGCGGCCGCGCGTGCCCTCGAGCAGGCCAAGCTGATCGACAAGATCAAGCTGACCGGCCTCGCCCCAGCGACATTCATGACCAAGTACATCAAGGCCGGACAGGCCGAGGACATCTGGTGGAACGTGCAGGACCTCGGCTATCTAACCTACTACGCTGCGCAGGCCTACGCGCAGTGCAAGGTCACCGGCAAGGATGGCGAGACGTTCGAGGCCGGCAGGCTCGGCAAGTACACGGTGGGCGCCGACGGTGAGGTGGTTCTGGGCCCGGCCGTGATCGTGACGCCGGAAAACGTCGACAGCTTCAAGTTCTGATCCACCGCGCGGTTCCACCCGGGCTGCTGCCCGGGCGGAACCGCCAGCGCCGGGGAGTGCGGATTCTTTGGCGACGATGGCCGACGTGGCGGCGCGGGCGGGGGTTTCGATCTCCACCGTCTCGCATGTGCTCAACGGCACCCGCAAGGTCAGCCCGGCAACCTTGCGGGCCGTCCGGCATGCCATGGAGACCGTCGGCTACACGCCCAACATTCTGGCCCGAGCCCTCGCCCGCTCGACTACCAACACGATCGGGCTCGCCCTCTCGGCCGTCTCCAACCACTATTTCAGCGAGATCGTCCGTACCATCGAGACGGAATGCACCCGACACGGGCTGATGATCCTACTCACCGATACCCATGACGATCCGGCCTATGAGCTGAAGGTGGTCCAAGCCCTGCACCAGCGCCGCGTTGACGGCATCATCCTGGCACCGGCCGCCGACCCGGCGCAGCGCGTTCTCCGCTATCTAGCCGACAACCGCGTTCCCACTGTCCTCATTGACCGATTGGTCTCGGACCAGTTCGACCAGATCGGCGTCGAGAACCGTGACGCCACGGTGGAGCTGGTGCGGCACGTGATCGGCCACGGACACCGCCGGGTCGGGCTCATCTCGGGTCTGGCCGGCCTTGCCACAACCGACGAGCGGGTGGAAGGCTATCGGGCCGCACTGGAAGCGGCCGGCCTCCGCTTCGACCCTGCCCTGGTCCAGAGCGGCGCATCCGTCGTCGATCGCGCGCGCGCGGCCTGTCGCGCCCTCCTCGATCTGGAAACGCCACCGACGGCTATCGTTACCGCCAACAACTTGATGACCATCGGCGCCATGCACGCGTTGCGCGACGCCGGCCTTCGGGTGCCGGAGGATGTGGCTCTGGTGGGGTTCGACGATTTCGACTGGGCCGAGTGCTTCAGCCCACGACTGACCGTCTTGGCCCAGCCCTGCGAGCAGATCGGCGCCCGGGCGACCGACCTGCTGATGCAACGGCTGGCCGACCCCGATGGCGCACGCCAGACGCTCCGCCTCCGGCCGGCCCTGCGGCTGCGCAACTCCTGCGGCTGCCGCTGAGCGCGCTACCAGCTTTTCAGGGCACGCAGCTGCGGCGTCTTCTTGCTCTGGTGTGCGCTCATCCGTACCAGCAGTCGATCCAGCGCCTCGACAGCTTCGGCCAGATAGGGACCCTTGTTGAGCATCACGCACTCGGCCCTGGCCGCCATCGCGGCGTCGGTCATCTCGCCGCGCGACGGCAGACCTTTCTTGATCAGACTCTCGAGGACCTGGGTGGCCCAGATCACCGGCACATGGGCTGCCTCGCAGAGCCACATGATCTCTTCCTGCAGCTCCGCCAGCCGCACGAAGCCGAGCTCGACCGCGAGGTCTCCTCGGGCGATCATCACCGCCAGCGGCTGACGGCCCGCGGCCTGGACGATGATTCGGGGCAGGTTCCGCACCGCCCGTCGCGTCTCGATCTTGGCAATGATACCAATTTCCCGCCAGTCATCGGGCCGGCGCGCGCGCAGCTCGTCCTGCAGCAGAACGACGTCCTCGGCACTTTGCACGAAGCTGTAGCCGATCAGGTCCGCATGGATGGCGGCGAAGTCGAGGTCGACCAGATCCTTGGGGCCGAGGGCCGGCAGGATGAGCTTGCTGTCAGGAAAGTTCAGCCCCTTCTCGGGCTTGAGCTTGCCACCTTCCGGCGGCGCTCGCTCGATCCGCACCGTCACGCCTTCAGGGCCTACCTGCTCGATCACGCCACAGATCTTGCCGTCGTCGATCAGTACCGCCTCACCCGCGGCGAGGTGCTTAAGCGCTGCCGGCTCAGCACACTCGGCCTGAAAGGAAGCGGTCGTTTCACCGTCCATGATGCAGCCGGGGCGAACCAACAGCAGCCGATCATTCGACTGCAAGCGGCTCTGCCCGGGCCGATACCGAACGACGCCGGTCCGGACCTTGGGGCCACCCAGGTCCATAAGCACCTTCAGCCGTTTGCTATGTGCCGCCTCGGCTCGGCGCAAGTGGTCGATCATGCGCTGCCACGCATCAGCGTCGTCATGGGCACAGTTGATCCGGATGGCATCAGCACCCGCGCGGACGACCCCATCCATGAATCCCGGCTCGGTCGCAGCTTCACTCGGGCAGGTCACGAGAATTCGGACCTCGCGGGCGGTAGGGGCGTCGCCGAAGATCGTGTCGGTGGCGCCCTCCAGCCGCTTCTGTCCGCGAAAGAACGCCTCACGCGCGGGCCATGGACGCGGTGCACTGCCGGCGATGCTGGCCAGGGCCGCAGTGACGGCGGTGAGATTGGCCTCGACACGCCCCTCCAGGCGGCCCAGCGAGGACAGCCCCAGCGACATCAGGTCGAGCTGAAACGGCCGCAGGTCCTGGTGCCGCAAGGCGAGATAGGCCGCCAGATTGGCCGCCGTCTCGGCAAAGCTCGGACGCTCGAGGCAGGGCTGCCAGGCGGCCAGCATGGTGGCCATCTCTTCCCCAATGACACCACGCAGGCCATCGAGCCGTGCCAGCAGTCTTGCTGCCAAGACTCGTGGGTCGCTTTCGGAGGTGATCGGCGTCTCCATACCCTGCCCTCGCGATTGTTGCGGCAGCGCAAGCTGCGGCATGACGATGGCAGTTTCGTGATCGGGAAACTCGCCCGCCACCAGCGCCGATCAGGGGGTCAGCGCCACCTTGAGTACGCCGTCACGCTGATGGCTGAACAGATCGTAGGCCTCCTCGATCTGGTCGAGCTTGAAGCGGTGGGTGACCATGGCCTGGAGATCCACCCGGCCTGCGGCGATGACGCCCATGAGCCGCCGCATGCGCTCCTTGCCGCCCGGGCAGAGCGTGGTGACGATACGGTTGTCGCCGAGGCCGGCGGCGAAGGCACCTAGCGGAATGGTGAGGTCCGTCGAGTAGACGCCGAGGCTGGAAAGCGTGCCGCCCGGCCGCAGCACACGCAGGCACGATTCGAACGTCCGCTGCGTGCCCAGCGCCTCGATCGCCACGTCGACGCCGCGGCCACCGGTCAGCTCCATGATGGCATCCACCGGATCGACCGCGCGATAATCCACCACGTGGTCAGCACCCAGCCGTCGCGCCACCTGCAGGCGTGCCGCCACGGTGTCCACGGCGATGATGGTCGTCGCACCCTTCAGCTTGGCGCCGGCCGTCGCGCACAGGCCAATCGGCCCCTGCGCGAACACTGCCACCGTATCGCCGATCCTGATCTCGCCGCTCTCCGCGCCCGAGAAGCCGGTCGACATGATGTCCGGGCACATCAGCACCTGCTCGTCGGTCAGGCCTTCCGGCACCGGCGCGAGGTTGGCCATGGCATCCGGGACGAGCACATATTCGGCCTGGCAGCCGTCTATCGTGTTGCCGAATTTCCAGCCGCCGATCGCCTTCCAGCCGTGCGCCGATCCCGCACCGTCCTGTGAGCCGCAACCGCACAGCGAGGCGTTGCTGTAGCCGGACGGCGTGATCGCACCCGCGATAACACGCTGGCCTTCCCGGTATCCCTGCACCGCGGAGCCCAGTTTCTCGATGATCCCGACGGGCTCGTGACCTACGGTCAGCCCCTTGGCCACCGGGTACTCGCCCTTGAGGATATGAACGTCGGTGCCGCAGATCGTGGTCGTGGTGACGCGCAGCAGCGCATCCAGCGGGCCGACCTCCGGCACCGGTTTCTCGGCCAGCTCGATCCGTCCCGGCTCCAGGAACACGGCTGCCTTCATCATTCTGGCCATGAGACGTTCCTCGGCATTTTGATTCCCACGCTGAAGCCTTGCCGGGTTTGTCGCGCGGTCAATGCTGGACCGCCTTGACCTGGATCAAGATCGGGCATCGACCCCGGATCACGCTTCACCGTAGCCCGCCGCCATGCGCTCACATGCCCGAAGGACGCGCCGCGCAAATTCGCCTAGCCAATGGAGAGGATCTCTGAGCCTGAGCCTGCCCAGCTTCATGCCTGTACCGCGTCGACGCCTCCTGCTCGTCTCGGCCGCCCTGCTGCTCGCTGCCGGTGCCGCCTATGCTGTTTGGCGGCACTACGCCGCTTCTGACCTGCCGGCCGGCTTCGCGGTCGGGAACGGCCGCGTCGAGGCGGAGCGAGTCGATATCGCCACCAAGTTCCCGGGACGCCTGCGCGAGGTGCTGGCGGACGAGGGCGACTGGGTCGAGCGCGGCGCTGTTCTGGCACGTCTGGACTCGGCCGACGTCGAGGCGCAGCTCCGGGAAGCCAAGGCCGCGGTCGAGCAGGCCCGGCAACGTCTCAGCCAAGCGGCAGCGGCCGTGGCGCAGCGTGAGAGCCAGCTCAAGCTGGCCGAGATCGAGCTGCAGCGTGCCCAGTTGCTGCTGCGCAAGAACAATGTGGCCAAACAGGTGGTTGACGAACGGACGGCGCAGCGCGATCTGCAGGCGGCGGGACTCGACAATGACCGGGCCGCGGTGGGCGATGCCACGGCGGCGATCGAGGCGGCAATCGCTCGGGCCGAGAGACTGCAGGTGGATCTCGAGGAGTACACCTTGACCGCGCCGCGCTCAGGCCGCGTCCAGTATCGGCTGGCGCAGCCGGGCGAGATGCTGGCGGCCGCCGGTCGTGTCCTCACCCTGCTGGATCTCACCGACGTCTACATGGAGATCTTTCTGCCGACGGTCGAGGCAGGGAAGCTGCCTATAGGCGCCGAGGCACGCATCGTCCTGGACGCTGCCCCTCAATATGTCTTTCCCGCCAGGGTGACCTTCGTCGCGGCTGACGCGCAGTTCACGCCGCGCCAGGTGGAGACCGCGCGGGAGCGCGAGAACCTGATGTTCCGCGTCAAGGTCCAGGTCCCGGAGGACCTGCTGGAGCGCTATGCCCGGCTGGTGAAGACAGGGTTGCCCGGCGTGGCATACGTGCAGCTCGACGCGCGGGCACCTTGGCCAGAGCGGCTGACCGTGCACCTTCCAGATGCCGGCTGACGACTCGCCGGCAGCGCGCCTTCGCGGCATCGGCCATCGCTATGGCACAAGCGCTGCCTTGGACGGGATCGACCTCGACATCGCGTCCGGACAAGCCATCGGCCTGATCGGGCCCGACGGCGTCGGCAAATCGACCCTGCTGGGGCTCGTCGCCGGCGTGCGCCGCGTGCAGACGGGTACGGTGGAGGTGCTGGGTGGCGACATCGCGCTACCTGCTCACCGCCAGGCGGTGTGCGGGCGCATCGCCTATATGCCCCAAGGGCTCGGTCGCAATTTGTACCCCGCCCTCTCGGTCGCCGAGAATGTAGATTTTTTCGGCCGGCTGTTCGGGCTCGCCGCCGCCGACCGTCGAGCACGCATCGGCCAGCTGCTGACCGCCACCGGGCTCGACCCGTTCCCCGACCGCCCGGCAGGCAAGCTCTCCGGGGGCATGAAGCAGAAGCTCGGGCTGTGCTGCGCCTTGATCCACGACCCGGACCTGCTCATCCTCGACGAGCCCACGACGGGAGTCGACCCGCTGTCCCGGCGGCAGTTCTGGGAGCTCATCGACCGCATCCGCGGTCAGCGACCCGGCATGAGCATCATCGTCGCCACCGCCTACATGGAGGAGGCCGAGCGCTTCGACAGCTTGGTTGCGATGAATGAAGGGCGGGTCCTTGCCCGTGGCACGGCCGACGAGCTGAAGAGGGCGACCGGCACGACGTCGCTCGAAGCCGCGTTCGTTGCCCTGCTGCCCGAGGTGTTGCGACAGGAACAGGCGCCGCTGGTGATTCCACCGCTTCCGGTGCACTCCGGCCCCCCGGCGATCGCCGCTAGCCATTTGACACGTCGCTTCGGCAGCTTCGTAGCCGTCGACGATGTCAGCTTCCGCATCCAACGGGGCGAGATCTTCGGCTTCCTCGGCTCCAACGGCTGCGGCAAGACCACGACAATGAAGATGCTGACAGGGTTGCTGCCGGCGAGCTCGGGCGAGGCTTTGGTGCTGGGCAGGCCGGCCACTGCCGCCGACCTGGAGACACGGCGCCGCGTCGGCTACATGAGCCAGAGCTTCTCCCTCTACGGCGAGCTCACGGTACGCCAGAACCTCTTCCTGCACGCCCAGCTGTTCCGGCTGAAGCCGGCACAGGTCGCCGCCCGAGTGGCACTGATGCTCGAGCGATTCGAGCTCGGGCCATTCGCAGAAACCCTTCCCGAAACCTTGCCGCTAGGCATTCGCCAGCGCCTGTCGCTTGCCGTCGCCCTCATCCACGAGCCCGAGATCCTGATCCTCGACGAGCCCACCTCCGGGGTCGACCCGCTGGCCCGCGACCGCTTCTGGAAACAGCTGGTGGCACTGTCGCGCGAGGCCGGCGTCACGATCTTCGTGTCGACCCATTTCATGACGGAAGCGGTGCGCTGCGATCGGGTTTCGCTGATGCATGCCGGCCGGGT
>JAPJRA010000036.1:10234-14200 GCA_030824835.1 Geminicoccaceae bacterium
AGGCATCCGCTGTCGCGACCCCGACTCGGCTGGCCCCGGCGGCAACCGCGCGGCGAAGCTGGATGGGGCTGGGCCGGCTGTGGGCCTTTGCGCGTCGCGAGGGCCTTGAGCTGCTGCGCGATCGTGTCAGGCTCGCCTTCGCCGTGCTCGGCCCGTTGTGCCTGTTGATGGCCTTCGGCTACGGCATCTCGTTCGACGTCGAGAATCTGCGCTTCGCCGTGCTCGATCGGGACCAGTCCGCGGAAAGCCGCGCCCTGGTCCAGGAGTTCGCGGGCTCACGCTACTTCCGCCAGCAGCCACCGGCTGCGACCACGGCCGAGCTGCAGGAGCGGCTGCGCAGCGGCGAGCTGGCGGTGGCGATCGAGCTGCCGCCCGGGTTCGGGCGCGACCTGCTGCGCGACCGCTACCCGCAGATGGGCGTGATGCTGGACGGGGCGATGCCGTTTCGGGCCGAGACGGCGCGCGGCTACGTCACCGGCGTGCTGGAAGGCTGGCAGAACCAGGCTCTCGCCCGCGCCAGGAGCCCGGAGTCCGCCTCCGGCAGCTACGCGGTCCAGGTCCGTTACCGCTACAATCAGGCGTTTCTCAGCGTGTTCGCCATCGTCCCGGGCGTGATCATGCTGCTCCTGGCTCTCGTCCCTTCCATGCTGACCGCAGGCGGGGTCGTACGCGAGCGCGAGACCGGCTCGATCGCCAATCTCTATGCATCACCGACCCGCCGCCTCGAGTTTCTCCTGGGCAAGCAGCTGCCCTACGTCGCCGTAGGGCTGGTCAGCGCCGTGACCCTTACGTCGATGGCGGTGCTGGTCTTCGGCGTGCCGCTGCGCGGCGACCCGCTGGCGCTGCTGGTCGGCGTGCTGCTCTATGTGCTTGCCACCACGGCGTTCGGGCTCGTCGTCTCGACCTTCGTGCGCAGCCAGCTGGCGGCGACCTTCGCCTGCGCCATCCTGACCGTTGTTCCGGCGGTCAACTTCTCGGGCTTTCTCTCGCCCGTCTCCGGCCTCACCGGAGCGGCACGGGTGATGGGGGCCATGTTTCCCGCAGCCTATTTCCAGGCGATCAGCGTCGGCACCTTCACCAAGGGGCTGGGCTTCGCCGAGCTGGGCACCAACCACCTGGCCCTTGCAGGCTTCGCGCTCACGTTCATCGCACTAAGCCGGCTGCTGCTCGCGGGCCAGGAGCGATGAGTGAGCTCGCATGTGCCCTGCTCGCTATCTGGAGGCTCGGCCGCAAGGAACTGAGCAGCCTGCGTCGCGACCCGGTCCTGGTGGTCTTGATGGTCTATACTTTCACCTTCGCGATCTACAGCGTCGCCTCGGGCGCCCAGACCGAGGTTCACAATGCCGCCGTGGCCATCGTCGACGAGGACGGCTCGGCCCTCGCCCGCCGGCTCTCCGACGCGCCGTTGCCGCCCTGGTTCCGCTCGCCGCAGCCGATTACCCCCGATGCCGTCGACGCTGCCATGGACCAGGGGCGCTTCACCTTCGTCCTCGACATTCCGCCAAGGTTCGAATCCGATCTGCTCGCCGGACGCGCGCCCACCCTCCAGCTCGCCGTCGATGCGACTGCCGTCACCCAGGCCGCGGTCGGCGCGTCCTACCTGACCCGGATCATCGACGACGAAGTCCAGGCAACCCTGCGCCAGGTCGGCGCCGCTACCGCACCCATCGACGTGGTCGTCCGTGCCGCCTTCAACCCCAACCTGGAATCCAGGCGCTTCACGGCGGTGATGCAGGTCATCAACAATATCACCATCCTGGGCATCATCCTGGTCGGTGCCGCCTTCCTGCGCGAGCGCGAGCGCGGAACGCTCGAGCACCTGCTGGCGATGCCGGTGCGGCCGGTGGAGATCATGCTGGCCAAGATATGGGCCAATGGCGCCACGATCCTGGTCGCCAGCCTGCTGTCGCTGCTGCTGGTCGTCCGTGGACTCCTGGCCGTGCCGCTCGCCGGCTCGCTTTGGCTGTTCGCCATGGGCCTGGTCTTCTACCTCTTCGCAGTCACCGCGCTTGGCATAGCACTGACGACTATCGTGCGCTCGATGGCCCAATTCGGTCTCCTGGCAATCCCGGTGTTCATCGTCATGACGCAGCTTTCCGGCAGCTCGACGCCGCTCGATGCGATGCCGCGCTGGCTGCAGCTGGCGATGCAGCTCTCGCCGTCGACCCACTTCGTCGCCTTCGCACAAGGCGTGCTCTACCGCGGCGCCGGGCTCGATATTCTATGGCCCACGCTGGTGGCGATGGCCGCCATTGGTGCCGCACTGTTCGGCGCGGCGCTCCTGCGCTTCAGGTGGACCCTGGCGGAGGTAGGCTAGCCGCCGGCCTACGCTTCCGGCGTCAGTTCCTGCGTGAACAGGGTGGCACCGGCCATGTCCTTCAGGCGCACGGTGAGCACCTCGGTGGCACCGTCGATATCGACCTGGCCGAAGAACTGCATCCCGGCCGACGGCGGCAGATTGACCTGGCCGGGCTCCGGCGCCTTCACGAACACTGCCTCGGGGCCGAAGGTGGCATCCAGCTCGTTGGGGCCGAACGTGCCGGCATTCAGTGGCCCGGACACGAACTCCCAGAACGGCGTGAACTCCTGGAACTGTGCCCGGTTCGGATCGTAGCGGTGTGCCGCCGTGTAATGCACGTCGGCGGTAAGCCAGACGAGGTTCTTGATGCCCTGGTCGCGGATGAAGCGGAACAGCTCGGCGAACTCCAGCTCACGCCCTTTGGGCGCGCCCATGTCACCTTGGGCCACCGCCTCGACGCCCTTCCGGTTGACGAAATCGTCCCACACGATCAGCCCGATTGGCATGTCGCAGGCGATTACCTTCCAGGTCGCCCGGCTGTCTTTCAGCGCCCGCATCAGCCAGGGCAGCTGCCGCTCGCCGAGGATCCGCGCCTGTGGGCTGAGCTCGGTTGCCATCCCGTCGTTGTTCGGGCCACGGTAGGAGCGCAGGTCGATGCGGAACACCTCGAGCGACGGCCCATAAGGAAAGCTCGTATACAGCCGTTCCTGATCGAGCGGGTGCCGGCGGGTCGGCATATAGTTGTCGAAGGCGCGCATCGCCCGTGCCGCCAGCAGCGCGACGCTTCCCTCCTGGTAGCGTTTGTCGGCGTCCTTGCGCAGCTCCCAGTACCAGTTGTTGGTGACCTCGTGGTCGTCCCATTGCGCGTACATCGGCACCGCCGCGTTGAAGTCGCGCAGGTTCTCGTCCAGCAGGTTGTAGGCGTAGCTCATCCGGAACTCGTGCAGCGTCTCCGCGACCTTCTGCTTCTCCGGGATGGTGATGTTGCGCCACGGCTTGCCATCCGGGCCGATCCAGGTGTTGCCGTTTGCGGTCCTGGCCTCCGCGTAAACAGGCCCGTCGGCATAGATCGTGTCGCCGGAATGAATGAAGAAGTCGGGCTCAACCGCCTGCATGGCTGAATAGATCCGCATGCCGCCAAGGTCGGGGTTGATGCCCCAGCCCTGCCCCACCGTGTCGCCCGACCAGACGAAGCGGATGTCCCGCCTGTCGCGCGGGCCGGTCACGAAGCTGCCGCGCACCGGCCGGCTGTGGCCCTTCAGGTCGGAAAGATCGAGGAAATCGACCTCATAGAAGATGTGCTGGCCCGGTGGGAGGCCTTCGAGATCGATCTTGGCCGCGAAGTCCGTGTCTTCCAGCGCGTCGACGACCGGCGTTGCGACGGCATCGATCATGCCCTCGGTCGTGGCCCAGCGTACGCGCATCCGTGCGGCGCGGTCGGCACGGCTCCAGACAATCGCCCGGTCGCCCACCACGTCGCCGACCTGCACACCGTACGGCACATCGACGGTCGCGCGCTTGCTGTCGATCACCGCGGGGGTGGCAAGTGAGCGCCCCATGCTGCTGCCCAGCCATAGGCCGCCACCCCAGGCGGCGGTCTGCAGCACATGGCGGCGCGCCCAATGGTTCCGCATGACTCTCTCCATACTGCCTACCCATATCAGCGG
>JAPJRA010000781.1 GCA_030824835.1 Geminicoccaceae bacterium
ACGCCGCTCCATGTCGAGCTGCTGAAGCTGCAGAACCACATCAAGGAGCACGGCCGGAAGGTCGTCACCATCTTCGAGGGGCGCGACGCCGCGGGCAAGGGCGGCACCATCAAGCGGTTCATCGAGCATCTCAACCCGCGCGGCGCCCGGGTCGTGGCCCTGAACAAGCCGTCGGTCGAGGAGCGCTCGCAGTGGTACTTCCAGCGCTATGCGGCGCACCTGCCGTCGGCCGGCGACATGGTGTTCTTCGACCGCAGCTGGTACAATAGGGCGATGGTCGAGCGCGTAATGGGCTTTTGCACCTACGAGGAGGTGCGCGAATTCCTGCGCTCCGTGCCCGAGTTCGAGCGCATGCTGACCCGGGCCGACATCGTGCTGCACAAGTTCTACTTCTCGGTCTCCAAGACGGAACAGGCCGAGCGGTTCACGTCCCGGCTCCAGGACCCGCTCAAGCAGTGGAAGCTGTCGCCGGTCGACCTCGAGAGCCAGGAGCGCTGGGACGCCTACACCAAGGCCAAGGAGGACATGTTCTTCTATACCTCGACAGTCGAGGCGCCCTGGGTGATCGTCAAGTCGGACGACAAGAAGCGGGCGCGGCTCAATGCGATCCGCTACTTCCTGTCGTCCTTCGACTACCCCGACAAGCAAACCGATCTGCTGCGCTGGGACGAGCGGATCATCCGCGACGTGCAGCAGGAGCTGCACGTCGAGGACTGAGGCCGGGCGCCCACAGCGCGCCTCGGCTCAGGAGGCCGGGCGCGAGCTCGTGCCGACGCTCGGGGGCAGGATCGGGTAGACCACCTGCGGCTGGTCGCCGGTCAGGCTCTGCAGGAGGGCCACGATCTTGCCTTCCTCGTCGTCGCTGAGCTCGGCCCCGAGCTGCGCCGTGCCCATGACGCCGACCGCCTGCTTCAGATCCCACGCCACGCCGCTATGGAAGTAAGGAGCGGTCAGGGCGATGTTGCGCAGGCTCGGCACCTTGAAGACATACTCGTCGCTGGCCGTCTTGGTGACGGTCATCCGGCCGATATCGTTCGGTGGCAAGATGTCGTCGCCCGGCTTCTGCACCACACCGAACGGCGCGTACATGCCACCGCCGACATTGATGCCGTTGTGGCAACTGGCGCAGCCACTGTCGATGAACAGGGTGAGCCCCGCCTTCGCCTCCGCGTCCAGCGCGTTGTCGTCCCCGGCGAGGTAGCGATCGAAGGGGGCGTTGGGGGTGATCAGCGTCGCCTCGAAGAGGGCGATCGCCTGCTCGATATTGTCGTAGGTGATCGGCTCGTCGGTTCCTGGAAAGGCCGCGGCGAACGCGTCCACATAGCCCGGGATGCTCTTCAGCTGGGCCACCGCATGTTCCTGGGTGGTGCCCATCTCGATCGGGTTGGCGATCGGCCCACCCGCCTGCTCGCGCAGGTCGGCTGCGCGGCCGTCCCAGAACTGCGCGGTGTTGAACACCGCATTGAGCACGGTGGGCGAGTTGCGACCGCCATGCTGCCACTCGTGACCGATCGAGTTCGGCCGCCCGTCGGCACCGCCGAGGCCGATCTGATGGCAGGTGTTGCAGCTGATATTGTGGGCCTCGGACAGACGGGGCTCGAAGAAGAGCATCCGGCCCAGATCGAGCTTGGCGAGCGTCGCGGGGTTGTCCGGCAGGGCCGGGGGTGTCTGTGGAATCGGCTGAAACAGCTGCTGAGCGCTCTGCTGAAGCTCATCGGCGGCCATCGCCTGGCCGCTGACGAGCAGCGCCGCGGCCAGCAGCTTGAGCAGGGGTCTGGGCATGATGCCTCCTCGTCCGTGATGTCGGTCAAGTCGGGATCCTGCCAATCCGCAACGATGGCATCGTACCATCGGGCGGGTCGCGGCCGAGCTGTGGAGCGATGTCGCAGGCGGCCACTGCCGCTCAGTGCGGCTCGCCGCCACCGCGCAAGTGGCGACCGAGGGCGCGGCAGCACGCGGCCAGGTCGTCGGCCGTGCAGGCGGCGCCGCCCAGCAGGCTGCGCAGGTTGCGCGTCTCGAGCACGAAGGAATCACGCTCGTCCGGGCTGTCGACGACGAGCCGGCCGCGGCCATAGCCCTCGATCACCCAAAGGGCCAGCCGGCCGAGCGGCAGCGCCACGCCCGAGCCGACATTGAGCACGCCGCCCGGCGGGCGCCGGGCTAGCTCGGCTAGCCAGCGCGCGCAGAACCCGACCGGCAGGAAGTCGCGGTGGACGAAGGGGCTGACGTCGAATCGGATCTCGCCGCGGCGGGCGAGACCGCCCAGCAGCTGCGCCATGAAGGTCGCCCGCCCGAGTGCCGTCTCGTAGCCGATGATGTTGCTCAGCCGCAGCCGCGTTAGCCGCTGTCCCAGCACCGCCGCCAGCGCATGCTCGAGCTCGAGCTTCTGCCGGCCGTAAAGATCGGTCGGCCCGACCCGGTCGGTCTCGTTCAGCGGCCTGCCGGACGGGGCATAGACCTTGCGCGTGCCGAGGCTGAGCAGGCTGACATGGGCCGGTGC
>JAPJRA010000037.1 GCA_030824835.1 Geminicoccaceae bacterium
CAGCAGCGTAGGGGCGATCGATCAAGTTGCCGAATGAACCCGAGCACGACCCGCCAGGAGCCGCCTGACGGCTACCACCGAGACCCAGATCCAGACCAAGAGGTTGGCGCATCCCAGCACGCCGGCGACGGGCCGCTGGAAGAACCCGAGCAGATCGCCGTTGGCCTTGATCATCGAGGTCAGGAAATTGGCCTCGATCATGCCGCCGAGCACGAGGCCGAGGATCGCCGGCGCCACCGGAAACCCGTTCTCCTCCATGATGTAGCCCAGCACCCCCATGACCAGCATGATGCCGATCCCGAACACGCTGTTGTTGATGGCGAACGAACCCACCACGCAGAAGATCAGGATCAGCGGCATCAGGACTTCGCGCGGCACCGCTAGGATGAGGCGGAACAGGCGGATCGCGCCGTAGCCGAGCGGGAGCAGCATGATGTTAGCGACGATGAAGGTGATGAAGATCGCATAGAGCAGCTCGGGCCGCTCCAGCATGATCATCGGGCCGGGATTCATCCCCTTCATGTAGAGGACGCCGATGACGATGGCGGTGATGGAATCGCCGGGGATGCCGAAAACAAGGGCCGGAATCCAGGCACCGCCGAGGCTGGCATTATTGGCGGTGCTGGCGGCGGCGACACCTTCGATGTGGCCCGTACCGAACTTTTCGGGCTCCTTCGACAGCCGCTTGGACAACGCGTACGTGATCCAGGCGGCGATGTCGGCTCCCGCTCCGGGCAGCGCCCCGATGCCGGTACCGACCACGGCACTGCGCAGCGTCCCCTGCCAATAGTGGCGGACGAGCTGCAGCTGGCCGCGAAACACGTTGCCCACCTGGGGGACGGCCGCCGTCTCAAGGCTGCGCGAGCTGGTCACCCAACGCAGGATCTCGCTGATCGCAAACATGCCGATCATGGTCGGGATCAGGCTGATCCCCGCCAACAGCTCGACATTGCCGAAGGTGAAGCGTGGATGGCCGGCCGTGGGATCGATGCCGACCGTTGCCAGGAACAGGCCGAGTAGAACCGACACGATGCCCTTGATCGGGCGCCCCGTCGAGATGAAGACCGCGCAGGACAGGCCCAGCAGTGCCAGCCAAAAGTACTCGAATGAGCTGAAGTTGAGTGCGACCTCGGCGATCCACGGCGCGGCGATCGCGAGCACGATCGAGCCGAAAATGCCACCAATCACCGAGAAGACGAGGCCGGCGCCGAGCACCGTCGCCGCCTCACCGCGTAGGGTCATCCGATGCGCATCCTCGACATAGGCTGCCGAGGCGGGTGTACCTGGGATACGCACGAGCGCACCCGGAATGTCGCCGGCGAAGATCGCCATGGCTGTGGCGGTGACGATGGCCGCGATCGCCGGTTCCGGCGACATGAAGAAGGTGACCGGCACCAATAGGGCCGTGGCCATGGTGGCGGTCAGGCCGGGCATGGCACCGACGAACAGCCCGAAGACGCCGGCAAGCATCATCACCAGGAGGTTCTGAGGATCGAAGACGATCTGCAGCGACGCGGCCAGCGTGTTCACCAGACGATCCCGGTCAGCGGACCCAGCGGCAGCGGCACCAGCAGCACGCGGCGGAAGATCCAGTCGATGATGAGACAGGTGACCAGCGCGCCCACGAACGAGCTGACCACGCGCCCGCCGCGAAAGCGCGAAATCAGGCTACCGGTGAGCAAGGTCGCAGCGATCAGGAAGCCGACGTGATCCCAGACCACAATGAGCACGACGAGCCCACCGATGACCAGCCCAACGTCGACCAGGTGGCCGCCACTCCTCGCCCACTCACCGAGCGAGACCGCACCCTGGAATTCCGGGCTCCGCAACCCGGTCCAGATCAGCACGCTGCCGCAGATGACGAACCCCGCAGCGATCAGGTCGGGAAAGAGCGCCGGGCCGAAATCCTGGCCCGGCATGCCGGGAAAGCCGCGCGCGACCATGAAGATGGCAGCTGCGGCGAGCAGCAGGGCCACCCCGAAGACGGCATCGTTGAACCGCATGGGACAGGCGGCCGGGTCAGCTAGCCAAGCCCAGACTTTTCATCACCGCACCGAGACTGGCGTCACGGTCGGCCATGAAGGTCTCGAACTTGGCTGGATCGGCATAGACCGTGCCGAAGCCGCGGCTGCCCATGAAATCCTTGAACTCCTGGCTCTCATAGGCCTTGGCCAGGGCCGGCACGAGCACGCCCGTCACGTCCGCCGGCAGGTCCTTCGGGCCAGCAAACCCGCGCCAGGCGCCGAGCGTCCAATCCAGACCCGCCGCCTCCTTAAGGGTCGGCACGCCCGGGAAGGCGGGGTTGCGCTCCTTGGACATCACCGCCAGGCTGCGCACCTTACCGGCATCGATCAGCGACTTCGCCTCCGGCGTCGAGCAGGTGACCATCTGAACCCCACCCGCCACCAGATCCTGCAGACCGGGCGCGGCACCCTGGCTCGGCACCCACTGGACCTGGTCGGGCGCGATGCCGGCGTCCTGGAGCATCCCGGCCAGCGCCAGATGCCAGATTCCACCCTGCCCGGTGCCCGATGCCTTCAGCTCACCCTTGGCCGAACCGCGGACGACATCCAGGAGGCCCTTGGCCGAATCCTGTGACGCATCGGCGGCGACCTGGAGGCCGGCCGCATCCTCGTTCATCAGCGCCAGCGGGGTGTAGGACTTGTAGTCGAGCTCGGTCAGGCCCTGCCAATGCATCATCCCGATCTCGACCGTGATGATGCCCAGCGTGTACCCGTCCGGAGCCGCGGTGGCGATTGCCGAGTGCCCCACCACGCCGGAGCCGCCGGTGCGGTTGACCACGTTGACCGGTACACCGAGCTCGCGCTCCAGGATGCTCGCGACGATGCGTGCCGTGGCATCGGTCCCGCCACCGGCGCCCCATGGGCAGATCAGCGTGATCGGCCGGTCTGGGTAACCGGCCGCCTTGGCGCGTGAACCGAACGCGAGTGTGGCTGCCGCCGTTGTGGCCAACATGGTGCGTCGCTGCATCGCTGCCTCCCTGAGTGTCGGCCCGGTCGGCAGACTTTGCCGCCACGGCACTTTTCATTACGGGATGTTTAACAACGCCGACCACCATTGTCACCACCTGTGGATGCAACGGCTGGAAATGGCGCAGCCGCTGCGTTCCTTGTCACCGGGATGGCGATAGCGCGATGGGTGTGCCGGGTTAGAGTGCGGCCACTCCCTGCGGTCGGCTGTCGAGTGGCACCGGCAATGCCACTGGCGACGCGGCAACCTCGCTCAGCGTGCCATTGCCCAGCACCCGCACCACATGGAGACCGTTGGCCGTGCCGGGCTGGGTGGCGGTGGCCCGCTGCCCGACGACGTAGAGAAACTGCTCGCTGGCATCGAGCTCGATCTGGAAGATGAACCCAGTGGCGTCGAGCTGCAGGGTCTGGATTTCGACCGGTGCCGCCGGCCGGCTGCTATCGAAGACCGAGATCGCCGCCGTGGCAGTGTCGGCCACGTAGATGCGCGTGCCGGCGCGGTTGACCCGAACCCAGCACGGTGCACCGCCCGCCGTGGGCACTCTGCGCACGAAGCTGAGCTTACCGGCAGGGCTCCAGCGGAAGACGCCGAGCTGGTTCGCGGCGGTGAGGCCGGCATAGAGATAAGGTAACTTCGGATGTGCCCAAAGACCCAACGGAGCCGGCCCCTGCGGTGCGGTCGAGCGAGCCGGTGGTGGCACGGGCGGCGTGGCCAGCAGGCGTAGGAAGCCGGAAGCCGAAAGCCGCATCACGTCGAAGACTCCCGCCTGCGGGAACTCCGAGCTGAAGACGAAGCCACCAGTATTGGTCGTCAGCGGTTGGGTGGGGGACGTACCCTCCGGTAGCCGCACCTGCGAGCCCGGGACGGCGATGAGTCCTCCGTCGGCCTCGATCCGCAGGACGTTGTACCCCGGCCGATCCGCCGTGTCCGGCTGGGCCGGATCACCGTCCTTGTTCACGACGACCAAGAAGTCGCCTCGAATGCCAACGCCTACCGGGTTGATGCCACCCGAGCTGAATGGCGAGCCTTTGACGGCCCGCAATGCACCATCGCCCAGAATGTGAAACACGGCGATCGTGTTGGAGCCGGAGTTGACCGCGAACAATAGGCGACGCTGGCGGTCGATCGCCACGTTCTGGTCGGAATCGAACGGCCCGAGCTTGAACGAGGCGTCGAAGAAGCCGGTGCCACCGGTCAGGAACGGCGAGTTGGCCAGCGGCGTCAGCCGACCGGCGCCGTCACGCCGGTACGCCAGAATACTGTTCCTGCCAGCGGTAGGATCATTGGACTCGACATAGACGACATTTTTCGGCAGCGGCGTTGGCTTGCCTGTGCTGTCTGGTACTTGCGCCAGTGTCGGCAAGGCCGCGGCACAGCCGATCACCGCCGCCAGCGCGGCAAGCCGTAGGTTCGTCGTGCCTAAGTGCGGAAAAGCTCGTCGCATGGTGTCAATTCCTGCCGAGGGGAAGACCTCTCGGGCCAGCGCCGCCGGCCCGTTCACCCCGATCTTAGAAATCCCGTTAGAATCGGATTTCCCAATGCTGCGGCGGCTTGCTTGATCCTGCGGCGTTGACGGTTTATCCGCCAGCCGGCCGGCCGCAGGCAGCGCGATAGGCACCTGGCGTGACGCCGACCACGCGCTTGAACAGCGTGGTCAGGTGGGCCTGATTGGCAAAGCCTGCAGCAAGGGCAACCTCCGCCAGCGGCATGCGGTTCGTCTCCAGGAGCTGCCGAGCGCGATGGGCGCGTTGGCGCAGGACATACTGATAGGGGGCACAGGCAAACGTCGCGCGAAAGCTGTGGCTGAAATGGGAGGAGGCAAGGCCAGCCACGCGAGCCAAGTCTGCCAGAGAGATGTCGCGGTCGAGATTGGCGTCGATATAGTCGAGCACCCTCCGCCCGGCGTTAGGCGACATGCCGCCCGGAACCCGTGCCGAACCTCGACCGACATGATGGCGGGCGAGGAGGACGGCCATCTGCGTCGTGATCGCCTCGGCATAGATCGACCAGCCGGCTACGCCCTGATCCAACTCGCCAGCAAACTGCTCCGCCAACGCGCCCAATTGCGAATCGTGGATACCGAGGCGATCAATCACCAACCCTGCATCGTGGGCGAGCCCCAGCTCATCCTCGGCAACGCGCTGAAGGAGGGCAGGCGGCAGAAAGAAGTACAGTAGGCGGCCGCTGCCCTCAATCTCCCAGGAACTCGCTTGTAATGCTGGAATGATGGTGATGCTGCCATGCCGGGTGATGGCTCGGCTCAGTTTGCCGCCTATCCAGCGTCGTGCCTTGGCGACACCAGTGAGGCGGTACGCAAGCAGATGATCGCGACAGCCCGGCATGGCATCGAGGCGGTAGGATTCGTGGCTAAAGCCCCGCACGGTGACGCCACCTGCGAACTTGATCTCGGCAAAGGTCGCCGTGGTGCCGTCGAGCGGCTGCTGCCACTCGGTTGGAGATAGTTGCACGTCGGAAGTTGCGCCCGTCATCGGCCGGTGTCCTTGTTTGGGATCCTGTCCCAAACTCAACACCCGCTACCACTTGGAGAAAGTCACGAGCGGCGCGCGGACAATCACGAAGGGCCGACAAATCGGAACCGCCGTCCTCTCAGAATAGTGAGGCTTGACTTCCAACTTCCGGTGCTTGGCCAATCGATGGTTTAGTGCCCGTGGAATCTTCGGCTACCATCCGCAATTCTGTGACGAAACGATGATATTCCGTCGTTCGTGAGCGTTCGTCGGGAAGGCGCAGCAGGTAGGAGGGGTGAATGGTGACTAGAAGCAGCCGATCCGTGGCGTAGCGCTGCAGTCGCCCCCGTTCCCGGCTGATGACGACCGTCCGGCTCATCAACGAATGGGCGGCCGTGGCGCCGAGCGCCACGATCGTCTGCGGCGCCACGAGCTCGATCTCGCCCAGCAGCCAGGGCCTGCAGGCGACGACTTCCTTATAGGTCGGCTTCTGGTGGATTCGGCGCTTGCCACGCGGCTCGAACTTGAAGTGCTTGACGGCGTTGGTGACGTAGACCTGCCGACGGTCGATGCCGGCCTCCGACAACGCACGATCGAACATCTGGCCGGCAGGACCCACAAACGGTCGCCCTTGCCGATCTTCGCTATCACCCGGCTGCTCACCCACGAACATCAAGGCGGCACCGACGGGCCCCTCGCCGAACACGGTCTGCGTGGCGTCCGCCCAGAGCGGGCATGCACGGCAATGAGCGGCCTGCTCGCGCCTTTCGGCCAAGGTTGTAGCATCCATCGCACTAATCTCCCCTTGCCCGCAGTAAGGCATGAACAAGGGGAGAACGTAGCCCTGGCCGACCGGTTCCGCCGGCGGTCAGGCCGCGGCGCTGGCCAAGCTGATCGCCTTATTCAGCGCCTCTTCCTGCTCATTGGTCAACGAGGTCTGCAGCACATGGCCATGGAACCCTTCGGCGCGCAGCCGCTCCAGCACCTTGTCGGCGGTGACCTTGCGGATCAGCAGAAACAGGGCGGAGCTGTTGGGCTTGATCTTAGCGCCGAGGTCCTTGATGAAATTGTCGTCGATGCCGTAGTCGGACAGGCTCCCGGCCAGCGCACCGGTGGCAGCCCCGACGCCGGCGCCGATCACCATGCCGGCCAGCGGGTTGAGGAACAGGAGACCGACGAGGGCACCCCAAAGGGCCCCCGACGACCCACCGCTGAGAGCGCCGACCTTGGTTAGCGGCAGCATCTGCTTGAGCTGGGGCTCGCCTTCCAGCGGGCGGATCACCACGCAGGCGTCCTCGAGCTGGATGAGCTGCTCCTTGCTCATCGCGGTCAGCGCGTGCAGGACCTTGTCGGCGGTATCGGGCTCGTCAAAGGCAACGCAAATCAGATCGGCCATCACAATGCTCCCATGTGGGCCGCAGACTCGATATCGAGCGCTGCGGCGGTAACGGCGACTGCAACAAGCACGGCACCTATCGGCTGACAACCCTGCGCCGCGAGGTGGACCGGGACGGTCAGGCGTGACATCTTCCGCGTCGTGGCTGCTAACAGTGCAACATGGCGCGCCAAGATAAACTGCAGGTAAGGTCCAGTATGCCCAGCACGGCTCGAGAGGCACGCCCCCGCGTGACATTGGCACTCCAGGGCGGCGGTGCTCATGGCGCGTTCACCTGGGGCGTCCTCGACCGCCTGCTCGACGACGGCAGCATCGACGTCGCCGGCATCTGCGGCACCAGTGCCGGAGCCATGAACGGCGTCGCCCTCGCCTATGGCCTCGCGCATGGCGGGCCGCCGGAAGCCCGGGCCGTCCTGACCCGCTTTTGGAACAAGGTCTCCGAAGGTGCGCGCTTTAGCCCGCTGCAGCCGACGCCGCTCGACCGGGCACTGTCGGTTGGTGACATGGACTACTCGCCAGGCTGGCTGTACTGGGACGCGGTATCGCGCGCCGTGTCGCCCTATGTCGCCAATCCTTACAACTACAACCCACTGGCTGAAGTACTCGACGATGTGATTGACTTCGCCTGGCTGCGCAAGAACCATACGGTTCCACTGTTCGCCTGCGCCACCAACGTCAAGACCGGCAGAATTCGGGTGTTCGGTTGCCATGAGATCTCGGCCAAGGCTATTTTGGCCTCGGCCTGCCTGCCATTCCTCTACAAGGCGGTCGAGATCGACGGGGAGTTTTACTGGGACGGCGGATTCATGGGCAATCCCCCGCTCTACCCGCTGATCTACCAGACCGACTGCGAGGACGTGCTGATCGTCCAGATCAACCCGATCAATGTCGAGGAAGTCCCGACCACCGCCCCGGCCATCATGGATCGGATGAACGAGCTATCCTTCAACAGCTCCTTGATGCGGGAGATGCGGGCGATCGCCTTCGTGAAGAAGCTGCTGGACGAGGAGCGGATACCGCGCGGTCGCTACAAGGACCTGCGGATCCACACCATCGACGCGGAGGTGCAGATGCGCGACCTCGGCTATTCGTCCAAGCTCAACGCCGACGGCAAGTTCCTACATTGGCTGTTCGAGCTGGGCCGTGAACGGGCAAGCGCATTTCTGCTCGAGCATCGGGCCAAGATCGGAATCGAGAGCTCGACCGACATTGCCGCCAAGTTTCTCTAACGCAGCCGGCTCAACCGCCCCGCGGGGCATTTCGGAGTGACGCCACCGGCGCCTCCCGACGCTGCAGGAGGAAGAACTCGTCCGTCGGCGTATAGTCGGTGATCAGGAGATCGACCGTGACCGTGGTGCCGGGTGGCACTTGGCCGTCGGCGAATACCAGAGCATCGAGCGGCTCGTCGGTCAGCTCGGCCGTGGCGTAGCGGTCCGACGCGAAGGGTCGCCGACCCGGTGTCGCCTGCCCGAAGGAAAGGCCGTCCTCGTAGGTGCTGGGCCGATCGAGCCGCTCGCGAAGCTCGAGCTCGAACACCTGCCACGTCCGGTTGGTACGGTTGGTCACAACCTTGCGCAGCCAGAATCCCAGCTGGCGCTGCCCTGTCAGCGGCTGCCCGAGGCGCCCACGCAGGCCACGCACCACCAGGACCGCAGGCCCATCGTCGGTGATGTCCTCGATCAGCACGAACGGATCACCTTCGGTGCCGCTGCCCGAGCCGCCATGCAGCACCACCCCGCCCAGCTCATCGCTGAAGGTGATGTCGCGCAGCGTCACCGGCGCCGCTGCGGCTGGCGGTGACGCCCAGCTCAGAAGCAGCGCGCCGATGGCGCCGGCCAGCGCCTGCTGCCGGCGACGGCCCACTAGGCCGTGGCCTCGATGGCTGCCGGAGCCTGCTTGTTGGCCCAGGCGAACGCCCGTTCCTGGCGCGAGCGCACGAAGGCCTCCGCGGCCGGGCCGAGGCTCGGGCCGGCATACGCACCCTCGGCGCGCAGGCTCGCGAAGTAGCCCTCGCCGGGCATCCCGTCGCTCTTGCGCACGACCAGGCACGCCAGATCCGGCCAGCCGGATCCCTCCCGTCGATCGGCCACCCGGCCGAGATCGCGGCACAGGGCCGCCACCGTGATCTGGGTCACCTTCCACTCGAAATAGGCCAGGAGCTGGCCGTAGGTCACCGGCCGACGCTCCGAGGCGGCCTGGATCAGGACGCGCTCGAGCCGGTACAGGTCGACCACACGCTGCCTCCTCCCGGTGGAAAATGCTGCGCCCAGATACGTTCGATCGCTGGCCGGCGGCGGACGAGCCGCATCAGCGCACCCAACCGCGCGTGACGCGTATGGACTTCCGCTCGAGCCGGATGCCACAGCATCAGCATGAAGAGATAGATGTCGACCGCACTGCACTGTGGACCCAATACGTAGGGACCAGGCGAGAGCAGGTTCTCCGCGATGACCAGCACGCGATCCATCTGTTCCACGGCGGCCTGCTTTACCCCGCCGGCCCCGCTGGGCTCGCTGGTGTACCGGTCGGGATAATACCAGCGAAGATCGGCCTCGTAGAAGGTCGTGGCGAGCCAGAGCAGCCAGCGGTCGGCCGTCGCCCTGGCGCTGCTGCCGGGCACGGGCAGGAGCGACGAACCGGGGTGGGCGTCGACCAGATGCTGGAGCATGGCCGCGGACTCGGTGATCACCACCCCGTCCGGCAGGCGCAACGCGGGCACCTGCCCCATCGGGTTGACGGCGAGATACGCCGGCGTCCGGTGCCGGCCGGTGGTCGTGTCGACGACTTCGCGGCGATAGGGGATACCGAGCTCCTCGAGCACCGCCTGCACGGCGAATGCGCCGGTGTCGGCCGACCAGTAGAGCGTGTACATCGAGCCTCCCTCGCGCGGGTCAGCCGCTCCCGCATACACGCTGCAGCCTCTTGGCACGAGCCCCCGATCTGGCCCATGGAAACCACAATTGGGAATGGGTCAGGCTTTGCCGAGCCTAGGAACGTCTGCTACGGTCCGCCGCGTCGACATAAGAATACGACAGGGAGGCAGACAATGGCATTCAACCTGCTCGAGCAGTTGCGTGACCCGTGGAATCGCCGGCGCGTCCTGCACGGCAGTGCCGCCACGATGGCAGCGCTGGCGGCAGCCCGGCCGGGCCGGCTGTTCGCCGCCGACACGCCTACGGTGGCAAACTCGATCCGCTCGCTGACCAACCCCTATCACGCCTCGTGGAACAAGGGCGGCGCCGCCTTTGCCGCCTCGGTGGGCGCCAACTACGTGACGCTGGTCACCGAGGGCAACAGCGAGAAGGGCGTGTCCGACATCAAGGCGCTGCTTGCCAAGACCGGCGGCAATCTGGTGCTCAACGTCGACCCCAACGACAGCCCCGACGCGCGGCCGATCGTGGATGCGTGCCAGAAGGCCGGCGCCTACGTCGTCACCCAGTGGAACAAGCCCGCCGACCTGCATCCCTGGGACCATAACCCCAATTATGTCGCGCACATCTCGTTCAATGGCGTGCCGAACGGCAAGGCCATGGCCGAGGCGCTGATCAAGGCCATGGGCGGCAAGGGCGGCATCGTGGCCCTGGGTGGCATCCTCTCCAACACGCCGGCGATCGAGCGCCGGGCCGGGCTCGAGCAGGCTCTGGCCGAGAACCCGGACGTCAAGCTGCTGGACTTCCAGGTCGCCAACTGGACGGCACCCGAAGCGCTGGAAAAGATGAACGCGTGGCTGACCCAGTACGGTGACGATATCGCCGGCGTCTGGGCAGCCAATGACGACATGGCGCTGGGTGCCTTGGAGGCGCTGCGCGCCGATGGCCGTGCGGGCAAGGTACCGGTCACGGGCATCGACGGCACCCAACTCGCGGTCGAGGCCGTCATGGCCGGCGAGATGGCCGGCACCGTCGCCTGGGACCCCTACTGGCAGGGCGGGATGGGCCTTTCGATCGGCTACCACGCCAAGACCGGCGGGTTCGACCCGGCCACCCAGCCCAAGGACCACCGCGAGTTCTACGGCAAGGGCGTGATCATCACGAGCGAGAACGCCAAGGAATATTACGAGACCAACGTCAAGGCCGAGCCCAAGCTCGACTGGAACGACATCTGGGGCCGGGTCAACGGCCAGATCCAGTACGGCTGAGCCGGCGCGGCAGGAACAGGCAGATGGTCGAGGGGGGCGGGGCGACGGTCGCCATGGCGGCCGGCGCAAATCCGATGCGTGCTCAAAAGCGAAAGATACGCCTCGCCCCCTGGGCGCCGGTGGTCGTCCTGCTGGCGCTGTGCGTGCTGATCGCAGCAATAAATCCGAACTTTCTCAGCCTCTCGAACTTCGTGCGCATTGCGCAGGCAGCGGCCATTCCGCTGGTGCTCGGGCTCGGCGCCACCTTCATCATCCTCATGGGCTCGATCGACCTCTCGATCGAAGGCGTGCTGGCGCTGGGTGCCGTCATCCTCAGCGTGGTCGTCCTTAATGGCGCCAACAGTAACGATCTGGGCCTGCTGGGCATTCCGATCGTCCTGGCCGTCGGCGCCGGCATGGGCTTTCTGAACGGCGTGATCCACGTCAAGCTGCGCATCCCGTCGTTTATGGCGACGCTCGGCATGTGGTTCGTGGGCGTGGGGGTCGCCAACGCGATCCTGGGTGGCCAGGCAGTGCGCATCAACGACGGGCTGATTCGGGCCCTGGCAATCGAGCGCGTCCTCGGCCTGCCTTGGGGCGTGTGGCTGGCGCTCGTGGCTTTGGGCGTCGGCTACGTCATCCAGGACCATACCCGCCTCGGGCGCTACATGTACGCCCTCGGCGGCGGCGAGGATCTGGCGGCATTGTCCGGTATCCCGGTCAACCGCGTCCGCATCGCCACCTTCACCATCGCCGGGATGTTCTACGCCCTGGGCGGCATCCTGGCGGCAGCCCAGCTCGGCCTCGGCAACGCGTTGATCGGCCAGGGGCGGCTGTTCACCACGATCACCGCGGTGGTGGTCGGTGGCACGTCGCTGTCGGGCGGTCAGGGCAGCGTGCTGCAGACGCTGGTTGGGGTGTTGATCGTGGTCGTGCTGGCCAATGGGATGGTGCTGATGGGCATCAGCCCGTTCATCCAGCAGGCGGTGCAAGGGCTGCTCATCATCGTCGCGGTGGCGCTGTCGATCGAGCGCGCCCGGACCAAGATCGTCAAATGACCGCACCCGCCTTGGCACTCGAAGCGGTCGACAAACGCTTTCCCGGCGTTCACGCGCTGAAGTCGGTCAGCCTCGAGCTGCGCCCCCACGAAGTGGTGGGTCTCGTTGGCGAGAACGGTGCGGGCAAGTCGACCCTGATGCGGATCCTGGCCGGCGTCTATCAGCCGGACGGTGGCCGCATCCTGCTGGGCGGCGAGCCCGTGATCCTACGCAGCGCCAACGAGGCCGCCCGACATGGCATCGGCATGGTGTTCCAGGAGCAGTCGCTGCTGACGAACCTCACTGTCGGCGAGAACATCTGGCTGGGCAATGAGGCGCGTTTCACCCGTGGCGGCCTGGTCCGTTGGCGAGACCTCTATGCGGCCGCCAGCGCCCAGCTCGCCAAGGTGGGCCTCGAGGACCTGGATCCCCGCCTGCGCGCCGCGGACCTGGGTTTCGCCACCCGGCAGATGGTCGAGCTGGCGAAGGCGCTGACGCTCGAGGAGCAGGGCCAGGGTCATCTCGTGATCCTGCTCGACGAGCCGACATCGGTGCTGGAGCGGGCCGACATCGAGATCCTGTTCGAGCGGGTTCGGGCCTTGAAGGCGCGCGCCTCGTTCGTGTTCGTCTCGCACCGCCTGGACGAGGTCCTGGAGCTCAGCGACCGCATCTACGTGATGAAGGATGGCGCCGTGGTTGCCGACCTGCCGGCGGCCGATGCCGACGTGCACATGTTGCATCGGTTGATGGTCGGGCGCGGCCTGCAGGCCGAGTATTATCGGGAGCCCCTGCAGCGGCCTTTCCGCCCCGAGGTCCTGCTTGCCGCCGACGGTCTGGGCCTTCGCGGCGCCTATCACGACATCAGCTTCCAGCTCCATGCCGGCGAGATCATGGGCATTGCCGGCGTGATCGGGTCAGGCCGCGAGGAGCTCAGCCGGACCTTCGCCGGCTTCGCCCCGCACGATACCGGCAAGCTGACGATCCAGGACAAGGAGGTCGTACTGGCCTCGCCGGCGGACGCGGTCGATTGCGGGATCGGCTACGTGCCCCGCGAGCGGCGGACCGAGGGCATCGTGCTGTTCCTGCCGGTCGCCGCCAACATCACGCTGGCGAGCCTGGGCGAGCTGCGCCGGTTCGGCCTGATCGACACCGGCGCCGAGCGCCGTCTCGCCAAGGAGTGGGTGGACAGGCTGCGTATCCGCACCCCCGGCATCGACACGCTCTGCCTCAACCTGTCCGGTGGCAACCAGCAGAAAGTGGTCCTGGCCAAGTGGCTGAACGCGCGCTCGAAGATCCTGATCCTCGACCATCCGACCCGAGGCCTGGATGTCGGGGCCAAGGAGGAGGTCTACGAGCTGGTCCGAGCCGTGACCGCCGAGGGCATGGCCGTCATCCTGACCTCGGACACGCTGGAAGAAACGATCGGGCTCAGCCACACGCTGCTGGTGATGCGGGACGGCGAGATCACTCATCGAGCGGACGCCAGCCCGGGCCACAAGCCGGAGCAGGTCGAGCTGATCGAGCACATGGTATGAGATCATGAGCGCCATGGTGGCCCGGCTCCGGCTCGACACGGTCCGGCAATGGATGCCGGCCGCGACGCTGATCATCCTCTGCGCCATCGTCGGTGCCATCACCCCGCAGTTCCTGACCGTCGACAGCCTCCTGGTCCTGGCTGCGGATACGGCGACCCTGTTCGTGCTCGCCGCCGGCCAGACCTTCGTCATCATGCTGGGCGGCATCGACCTGTCGATCCAGGCCATGGCCTCGCTCGCCAGCGTCATCGTCGCCCTGACCATCGACCAGCTCGGCTATCTGAGCTTCCCACTGGCCGTGGGCGTCGGCGCCCTGGCCGGCCTCGCCGGCGGGCTCGCCCACGTCAAGCTGCGCATCCCCTCCTTCATCGCCACGCTGGCGGTCAGCGGCGTGCTGGCCGGCACGGCCCTGGTTATCTCGCAGGCGCGCTCGATCACCCTGGACGAGGCGCAACGCGGCTCGCTCGCCTGGGTGAGCAACACGAGCTGGGGCATCCCGCACGAGATCTTCATCGGCGCCATCGTCCTGATCGGTGCCCATATCCTCCAGAGCCGCACCCGCTTCGGGCGCTACAGCGCCGCGATCGGCGCCGGCGAGGCGGCAGCCTACGCGTCGGGGGTCAAGGTGGGCCGGCAGAAGG
>JAPJRA010000038.1 GCA_030824835.1 Geminicoccaceae bacterium
TTGTCTACATGGGCGAGCGCGACATCGAGCGACAGCAGCCCAACGTCTTTCGCATGCAGCTGCTCGGCGCCGAGGTCCGGCCGGTCTCGTCGGGCTCCCGCACGCTCAAGGACGCACTGAACGAGGCCTTGCGTGATTGGGTCAGCAATCCACTCGATACCTTCTACGTCATTGGCACGGTGGCCGGGCCCCACCCCTACCCGGCCATGGTTCGTGACTTCCAGTCGGTGATCGGCACGGAAGCCAAAGAGCAGCTGCAGGCCAAGGAAGGTCGGTTGCCGGACGTGCTGGTGGCGGCAGTCGGCGGTGGCTCCAATGCGATGGGCCTGTTCCATCCGTTCCTGGACGATCGCGATGTCCGCATCGTCGCCGTCGAGGCTGCCGGTCACGGCATCGCCAGCGGGCAGCATGCTGCCGCCATGACCGCCGGAACGCCGGGCATCCTGCACGGCCAGCGCTCGTACCTGCTCCAGGACGATGACGGCCAAGTGATCGAGCCACACTCGATCTCGGCCGGCCTCGACTACCCTGGGATCGGTCCAGAGCTGTCCTGGCTCAAGGACATCGGCCGGATCGAGGTCGAGGCGATTACCGACGACGAGTCGCTGGCGGCCTTCTCGCTGTGCGCGAGGCTCGAGGGCATCCTGCCGGCACTCGAGCCCAGCCATGCGCTCGGTCAGGTCATCAAGCTGGCGCCGCAGCTGAGCAAGGATCAGATCATCGTGATGAATCTCTGCGGGCGCGGCGACAAAGACGTGCCGACGATCGCGCAGATCATGGGGGTCGGGCAATGACCGGCCGGATCGCGGCTCGATTTGCGGAACTTGGCGACGTGGGACGCGCCGGCCTCGTCACGTTCCTGACCGCGGGCGACCCCGACTTCGAAACGTCGTGCGCGTTGATCGAGGGACTGCCCGCCGCAGGCGCCGATCTGATCGAGATCGGTATGCCGTTTACCGACCCGATGGCAGACGGGCCTGCCATCCAGGCCGCGAGCTTGCGTGCCCTCGCGACCGGGGCGCGGATGACCCACACGCTGGCCCTTGTCCGGCGCTTCCGGACGACCGACCAAGCAACGCCCATCGTGTTGATGGGTTACTACAACCCGATCTATGCCTACGGCAACGCGCGCTTCCTCGAGGACGCCAAGGATGCCGGGGCCGACGGGTTGATCGTGGTCGATCTGCCACCGGAAGAGGATGCGGAACTCTGCCTGCCGGCCCGCGCGGCCGGGCTCGATTTCATCCGTCTCGCTACGCCCACCACCGACGACCGGCGCCTGCCTGCCGTGCTCGAGAACATTTCCGGCTTCATCTACTATGTCTCGGTGACGGGCATCACCGGCCAGAAGGCGGCGGTTGCTCGCAGCGTCGCCCCTGAAGTCGCCCGAATCAAGCGGCACACGCGCTTGCCCGTTGCCGTTGGATTTGGGATCCGCGAGCCTGAGCAGGCGGCGGAGATCGCTCGCATTGCCGACGCGGCTGTGGTGGGCTCGGCATTGGTTGATCTGGTCGCCCGCAATCTGGACGCCACCGGCAAGGCCACATCAGCCCTCGTGCCGGCGGTCCACGCCAAGGTGCGGATGCTCGCCGACGCAGTGCGCGGCACCGCCCGATGAGTTGGCTTACCGACTACGTGCGGCCAAAGATCCGTGCGCTCTATACGCGTGAGAAGCCGGATCTGCCGGAGAATCTCTGGCATCAGTGCGCGTCGTGCGAACGGATGATCTTCCATCGCGACCTTGAGGCCAACCAGCGGGTTTGCCCCCATTGCGACCATCATATGCGGGTCGGGCCCGATTATCGCTTTGGCGCCCTGTTCGATGAAGGAAGTTGGCAGCGGATTGAGATGCCGCGCAGCCCGGCTGATCCGTTGCGTTTCCGCGACCAGAAGCGCTACGCGGACAGGCTCAAGGAGGCACAGGCGAAGACCAAGGCCGTCGACGCGCTAGAGGCGGCCTTGGGTCGGATCGATGGCCTACCCGCGGTGATCGCGGTCATGAATTTCGAATTCATGGGCGGCTCGATGGGCACCAGCCTCGGCGAGGGCTTCGTCGTCGCCGCGCGGCAGGCGGTCAAGCATGATGCGGCCTTCGTTGTCGTGACCTCGTCCGGCGGGGCACGCATGCAGGAAGGTACGCTGTCGCTGATGCAGATGGCGCGGACCACCGTCGTCATCGAGGAGGTCAAGGAAGCCGGCCTGCCTTACATCGTCATCTTGACTGATCCAACCACAGGCGGGGTAACAGCATCCTTCGCGATGATCGGTGACCTGCATCTGGCGGAGCCGGGAGCCATGATCGGCTTTGCCGGTGCCCGGGTCATCGAGCAAACGATCCGGGAGAAACTGCCCGATGGCTTTCAGCGCGCAGAGTATCTGTTGGCGCATGGCATGGTCGATCAGGTCGTTCACCGCTTCGAGCTCCGCGCCACTCTGGCGCGTGTGCTCGACCTGCTGCTGCGCCCCGACCGGGCTGCCGACGCGCGGGTGATCGGTGGCGTACCGCTAGGCAAGACCGAGATGACTATGGCGACCCAGCCCGAGGCACCCGTGGACGCGGAGCATGACGAGCCCCGTCAGTGATCTGATCCTTGCCCGCCTTCACCAGCTCCACCCCAAGAGTATCGATCTCTCGCTGGGTCGGGTCGAGCGACTGCTGGCTGCACTGGATCACCCGGAAGCCCGCCTGCCGCCGGTCGTTCATGTTGCTGGGACCAACGGCAAGGGCAGCACTCTGGCGATGCTGGCGGCGATGCTCAGCGCTGGCGGGAAGCGGGTCGACCGCTACATCTCGCCCCATCTCGTCCGCTTCAACGAGCGCATCCTGCTGGACGGCGAGCCCATCGCGGAGGATCGGCTGGCCGCCTGCCTCGAGCGCTGCGAGGCCGCCAATGCGGGCGCGCCGATCACCTTCTTCGAGATCACGACTGCAGCCGCTTTCCTGGCATTTGCGGACGCCCCGGCGGATTGGGTCCTGCTGGAAACCGGTCTCGGCGGCAGGCTTGACGCGACCAATGTCGTGGTCAGACCACGTCTATGCCTGATCACCACCGTCTCGATGGACCACGAGTCCTATCTCGGTGACACGCTGGCCAGCATCGCGTTCGAGAAGGCAGGCATCCTCAAAGCGGGTGTGACGGCGGTGGTCGGCCCGCAGCACCCGGAAGCACTTGCGGTGATCGAGGCACATGCTGCCGAGGTTGGCGCACCGCTGCTCGCCCACGGGCGTGACTGGCAGGTTCAGGCCTCGACGAACGGCCTCACCGTGCAGACCGGGACGAACCGTCTTGACCTGCCTCGCCCCGGCCTCGAGGGAGTCCATCAGATCAACAATGCCGGCTTGGCTGCGATGGCGGCGTTGCAGCTGACGGAGGCGAGCCTCGATAGCGACGAAATCGCTCGCGGCCTGCAAGAGGCGCAATGGCCCGCAAGGCTGCAGCGACTGACCAGAGGCCCCATGACCGAGCTGGCGCCCCCGGGGACCACGATCTGGCTCGACGGTGGGCACAATCCCGCCGCCGGTCAGGTTCTGGCCCAAAGTCTGGGCGCGCTGACTCGATGTCGCGCATTGCATGTCATTGTCGGCATGCTCTCGACCAAGGATCTGGGACTGTTCCTGACGCCGTTGCTTAGCCTGGCAACAAGCCTGCACTTCGTGCCCGTCCCAGGCGAGAGTCTGGGGCGGGATCCAGATGCCTCGGCCGCGACGGCCGCGCTGATGGGTGCTCGCGCCGTCACGGCTGCCTCGCCACTGGCTGCGGTCGCGGCCATTGTCGCCGCCGAGAGCCAACCATACGATATCCTGATCTGTGGCTCGCTCTATCTTGCCGGCGATGTGCTACGGACGCATGGCTGACGGAACCTGCCACGGTACGCATAGATACCTGGCGAGGTTACGATGATCTTCGACGACCGACATGATGCTGGCCGGCGGCTAGGCCAGCGTTTGCGCGCACTCGACCTGCACGATCCCGTGATCCTGGCGCTGCCACGCGGCGGCGTGGTCCTCGGCGTCGAAGTCGCGGCCTTGCTCGACGCACCGCTCGACATCGTCCTGGTGCGCAAGATCGGAGCCCCCGGCCACGAAGAGCTCGCAGCCGGGGCGGTGGTCGATGGATCGGTCCCGGAGTTGGTCGTGAACCCCGACATCGTGCGGGCCTACCACATCGACGACACCTATCTTGAGCGCGAGAAGGCAAGGCAGCTGGCCGAGATCGAGCGCCGCCGGCAACTCTATCTCGGCAACCGGGCCCGGGTCCCGTTGAGCGGACGAACGGCTGTCATCGTCGATGACGGGATCGCCACCGGGGCCACCGTTCGCGCAGCGCTCCACGCCGTGCGTCGCGCCGGCCCCAAGGAGCTTGTGCTGGCCATCCCGGTAGCGGCAGCTTCCACGCTGGCACGTCTGACGCCAGAGACCGATCGGATCGTCTGCCTGCTCAGCCCGCCAGATCTGATGGCGGTAGGACAGTACTACCGCGACTTTCGTCAGGTCGAGGACGCCGAGGTGGTGACTATGCTTACGACGCGGCCCGCAACGGGATAGCCACCACGATCACCTCACTCGTCGCGATCGTCGTCGTCGATCTCATCATCGTCGTCATCCAGTTCGTCATGGCGTCGCACCACCGGCTTGGTCAGTTCCTTCGGCTCGATGCCCAGCGTTTCGCAAAGGCGTCCCACCGCTGCCTGCTCGCTTTCCGTCAGCACGCCATCGCTGGTACCGACCGCCAGGGCCGCGCGAACCACCAGACGGCCGAGCTCCGGCTCGTCGTCGAACACGGCCACCGCCGCCAACGCCTCGCTGTCCGCGGCCTTCGCGTCTTCGACAAACCTTTCAGCGTAGTCGTCGAACGCGTCGAACAGGTCATCCAGATCGAGCTCGGTCAGCCGGTCCTCTTCCTCGAAGACGTCCAGCAGTTCCTCGCGCTCCTCCGGGCTCGAAACACCGTCCGCAAATGCCACCAGCGATGTGGCGGCTGCCAGCGCCTCCACCAGATCATCGCTGACCTCGGCCTCGAACTCGGTCGCCAGCTCGCTCAGGACCTGGGACCTGAAGTCACTGAACTTCGTCTTCACCCAGCTTAGCGGCATATACCCCTCCTCGACCGAGATGACCGGCCCGGTTGCTCACTCGTACTTGCCCTGAACCACTGCCGGATGACAACAGCCCGGTGCGGCCACGATCAGGTTCAGCTCAGATCCAACGCATGTCGCTTCAGATCAGCCAACCGGATAGTCTCAAGGGCCCGTTCATGCGTCGCGGTCAGCACCACCATGGGTGCGTAACCGGCGTCGAACGCCTCCTGCCAACGCAGGGCACAGAGGCACCAGCGGTCGCCAGGTTTCAAACCTGGAAAGCCATGGGCCGGTTGGGGTGTGATCAGATCGTTGCCGCGTTGTCGCGAGAACTCGAGGAATTCGGCAGTAACCTGACTGCAAACCACGTGTGCCCCGCGGTCATCGGGGCCGGTCTCACAGCAACCCGTGCGGTAGAAGCCCGTCATCGGCCGTTCCGAGCATGTCTGCAGCGGCTCGCCGAGCACGTTGCGGGCTTGGTTGTCTTTCATCGTCCGGTCGGCCATCAGAGCTTCTCGATCATGGCATCAAAAGCCGCGCAGCGGCATATCGAGACTACGCCGTAGCCAGTTGTCCACGCTGTAGTGGCATGCCCCATCGATCAGGTGGAGCGCAAATGCGTGGCGCGAGCGGTCCGACCTGTTCGGGCCGCTGCGATGCGGCAGCTGACCATGCAGTAAGATCAGTGTGCCTTTCTGGGCCGGCAGCGGCATCAGGCCCCGCGTCGGCAACGGCTCAAGATCAAGTGTTACCATCCGCGTCGCGTTGCCTTCTCGCACAAACCGCGCCTGCAAAGGCCGATGATGGCCGCCTCGCTCTGCCCACATGCAGCCATTGGTTTCGGTCGCATCCTCGAGTGCCAGCCAGAATCCCACGCAACTCAACGGGTCGGTGTGGATAAAGGTGCTGTCCTGATGGCAGCTCACCTCACCGCCGATTCGGGGCTGCTTGAAGATGTACATGGACTGCAGCAGCAGCGGCCGGACGATACCGATCGCCGCCGCCACGGACGCGAAGCGCGGACTACGCGAGAATGCAGCGAACGCGGGGTCAAGGTCGTGGAGCGCGTGGCCGGCCTTGTTGACCGCGAGTTCCTTCGGCTGGCGCAAGACGCCATCGCGATCGAAGGCTCCAGCTTCGAAGAAGAAACGCACCTTATCGCCGGATTCCAGGAACCACTCATCCTGCGCATGCCGCTGATCGTCGGTAGCGAAGACCGTTCGGATGTCGGTCGGGTCGAACTCGGCCAGAAGCTCGTCCATCCGCGCTCGCAAACGGTCGCACTCGCCCTCGGGGACGAAGCCCTCGAGCTTGAGAAATCCGTCGCTGCGATAGCGCTCGATCTCGGCGGCCGAAAGAGCCATCCGCCGACCCCTAATGCTGGTTATCAATCGATTGCCGTAAAGTCGGCCATCCACTCGTCGCATGCCGGGAAGAATCCAGGCTTATGCCGGCGCTGCCAATCCTCAAGGCACCATGTCTCGTCGGTGCAGGACAAGTGGTCCAAACCGATATAGAGCCAAGCCGAGTGCGCCGCACCATCGTCGGTAGTGACCGGGTGCAACTCGGCACAATACTCGCCGCTCTCGAAGTGGTTGATCCGGGCAATATCCCGTCGGCTCGCCCGACGCAGCAGGCATCCATGAACCTGCTCCCCTGGCTGCGGACGCAGTGCCGGATAGCTCGCGGATTCGATCGCCACACGGCGAAAACCGACAAGGGTCGCCGGGCGCAGATCATCGAGATCGACCGGCCGCTCGAGCACGTAGGTCAGCACATCGAGATCCATGAGCGTGCCAAAGAAGAATAGCGCCTGGCGGCCCGCCGCCGCGATCGGGATCATGTCCGCCTGATCGAGCGGCCGGCGATATTCAGCCCATGCTGGTCGCATCTCAGGTTCCGTACTTCCACCGCTGACGTCAGCGTGCGTGCTCGTTTGGCGAGATAACAGAAGGCAGCGTGGGGACAAGGCCTTCGTATGGCTGGGCGACAGAAAGCGGCTGGTGGCGCCGCTCCCGGATCCGGTAGATGGTAGCGCCTCTGGTAGGAGTGACTGCAGCATGCAGGTCGGCTGGACGTCACGTGACCACAAGCGTCTCGTCTTGGTGATGGGACTGGCGCTCGCGGCTGCGCAGGCCCACGCTACCACTGATGACCGACAGCGGCGGTGCCTGACACTGGTTGCCTACGCCGAAGCCGCTAATGAAGGCGCATTGGGCATGCTCGCAGTGATGCGGGTCATTCGTAACCGAATGGCGCATCCCCTCTTTGCCGGCGGTGCTTGCGAAGTAGCGCTGCAGCGCCGGCAGTTCCAACCGGTTTCCGAGAGTGCCGACCTGCGGCAGGCCCTGCTGGCGCCAGAAACAGCGAACTTGGCTGCTGTAACCCGTGCCCGGTCGCCAAAAGCAAGGATGAAGTTGCTGCAGGCGTGGCGCCTCGCCGCGGTGGCCGATGTCTGGCCAGCGACGGATCCCACCGGAGGTGCGCTCTACTTCGTCAACCCCCGTTTCATGGACGCCGATAAGTGCCCATGGTTCGCGCGGTTGAAGCGCACGGCGAATATCGGGCAGCACGTCTTCATGACACACTATGCCTCAGGTGAACGCCATGGCCCGCCAGCTCTGAAATGCTCTCAAACTAAGGCGCCAGAGAGCAAGGTGCTTGGTACCGTCGAGCCTTAACGTTCCGCCGATGCAATCTGCTCCGCTGTCGCTTCGATGCGGACTGTCGCGAGGCCATCCTCTACGATACCGAGCTTGCGTGCGGCGCCCTTCGAGAGATCAATCACGCGACCTTTCTTGTACGGCCCGCGGTCGTTGATCTCGACCACAATCGAGCGCCCGTTGTCCAGATTGGTCACCTTGACCTCACTGCCGAGAGGCAGCTTTCGATGGGCGGCCGTGAGGGCGTTCTGATCGAAACGCTCGCCACTGGCTGTGCGCTTGCCATGGAATCCTGGCCCGTACCACGAGGCCGTACCCACCTGACGGAAGGCCACCGGCTTCGACCGCACGCTGAACTCCGCGTGTCCAACTTGGGCCCCCACGAGGAATATAAGCAAAACCATAAAGGACACCGACAATCGGCGCATGTTGTTGCCTCCTGTTGCCTACCGTAGCAATCGGACAGCCCTTGATGAGCCCTCCCTTCCCGGGTCGGATGGCTAACGATAGTTGTCGCGATCGACAGCATTGCCTATGCTCGAACGGATGACCTCCATATGGGTTCCCGAACGACCAGTATTGACGCGCTCCATTGCCGCAGGCAGCAGAGTCGTGTAGTTATATTTCAATTTGTTGCAGGATATGAATGGATATCCGCGGCGCAGCTATACACTATCTTCCGGACCCGCGGTCAGTTTATCCGACGAGCCGCTTTCTTGCCGAAATAGTCACGGGTTTCGCTGCGATCAGGATGGCCGTTCTTGAAGCAAACCTTGGTGATTCGATTGCAGGCAACATCGTCGCTTGGGCGGTAGATCCGATTGGTACCCGCCCAGTCCCGCACCCGATCGACCTCCCGCGCCGCCTTACGACCAAATACCTTGCGGGTCTCACTCGCATCGATCTGACCACGACGGTAGCAGGTCTCGGTGGCCCGCTCGCATACCACGCCCGGGCCGGGGCGGAATGTTCCGCCGGTTCCCTGCCCCATATAGCCGCCGAGCGATCCCGAGCCATAGCCGTAGGGGCCGCCTATCGCATCCCCATAACCAGGAATCACTGGGTTCGCTGGCCTGGGCCCAGCAACTTCCGACCCCGTGACACAACCGGCAATCAGGCTCGAAACCACGAAGGTGATCATTTGCCGGGCCGCCATGCCTATCCTTCCGGCCGTGTGGACATGCTCGTGACCTGGGCCGCATCATGGCCGATGGCAAGATGGCGGGGCTCCAGCTGCAGCGGCAGACATTGAGGACGACGCCCGCATGCTGTAGGAGGGCGCCTCCATGCACCTGAAGGAGTCCGCCATGCGCCCGTCCGGCCGCGCGATTGACCAGATGCGCGCCGTGAGCCTCGAGCTCGATGTCGCCCGCCACGCCGAGGGCTCTTGCCTTGTGCGCTTCGGCCACACCCACGTGCTGTGCACGGCTTCGATCGAGGAGCGGGTGCCACCGTTCCTCCGCAACACGGGCAAAGGCTGGGTCACGGCCGAATACGGCATGCTACCCCGCGCTACCAACACGCGCATGGCTCGCGAAGCAGCCCGAGGCAAGCAGACAGGCCGCACGCAGGAGATCCAGCGGCTGATCGGCCGGTCGCTGCGTGCCGTGACGCAGCTGGATGGTCTGGGCGAGCGTCAGGTCATCATCGACTGCGATGTGCTGCAGGCCGATGGCGGAACGCGCACAGCCTCGATTACCGGCGCCTACGTGGCGCTGCATCGAGCCCTAGCCAAACTGGTGGCCGATGCGGCCCTGCCGCGCCTGCCGCTGCGTGAACCCGTAGCGGCAGTGTCATGTGGGATCGTCGCTGGCTCGGCGGTGCTCGATCTCGACTATGTCGAGGACAGCAGCGCCCAGGCCGACGCCAACTTCGTCCTCTCAGCGTCAGGCGGCATTGTCGAGGTCCAGGTGACGGCGGAAGAGGTGCCGATCGATGCAGGGCAGTTCGAGGCGATGCGTACCCTCGCTGCCGCGGGCATTACCTCTCTCGTGGCGCTCCAGCGGCAGGTTCTCGGATGCTGACCCTGAGCCGGCGACTGCTTGTCGCGACCCACAACCCCGGCAAGCTGCGCGAGTTCGAGTACCTGCTGCAACCCCACGGTATCGAGGTCGTGGGTGGGGCCGAGTTGGGGCTGATCGAGCCGGAGGAGACCGGCTCGACCTTCGCTGCCAACGCCCTACTGAAATCGCGGGCCGCCGCCGACGCCACGGGCCTACCGGCTCTGGCAGACGATAGTGGGCTCGTCGTGCGCGGGCTGGACGGCGCCCCCGGCATCCACTCAGCGCGTTGGGCTGGCCCGGGACGCGATTTCGACCTTGCCATTGCAAAGGTTCGAGATGGGCTCGTCCAGCGCTTTGGCAGCTGGGAGGCGGCTGATCGGCAAGCCGAGTTCGTGGCGGTCCTTTGCCTGTCGCTGCCGAACGGGAGCGACCACTTCTTCGAAGGGAAAGTCACCGGAACCCTGGTCGATACGCCCCGCGGCGCGCGGGGCTTCGGCTACGACCCGATCTTCGTGCCGGACGGCGCCACAAAAACCTTCGCCGAGATGACCGCTGCGGAGAAACATCAGATCAGTCATCGTCGCCGTGCGCTCGATGCCTTTATGGCGGCAATTTTACGGCATCGACCATGATCGCCGGACTTGCACATCCCGGATCCATACGCCATATCACGCCCGCATCGGGGCCGTAGCTCAGTGGGAGAGCGCCTGCTTTGCAAGCAGGATGTCGAGAGTTCGACTCTCTCCGGCTCCACCAATCTTTTTCGGAAACTAGCGCCCGACGTCGCGGGGAGTGTTATCCCACCCTGCTCGGCGCTATCCGATCGTAGTCGGCAACCTCTGGTGCAACCCCTAAATTAAATCCGCCCAGCCGGGAACGGAACCAGCGCCCGGAGTGTTATAGCAGTGGAGCAATTCCATTGTTCCCCGCAGTGACTGACGGCCAACCCGCTTAGGGAAGGCCGTCTTTTTTTTGTCCCGCTCATGTCCTGGGCCAGCCGGTTTGGGAATGCCAGAGCTTGGTCAGGGGGCGCGACGATCCGCAAGGTTTCGGTCGATGCTCTGCACCAGCTCGCGCCCGGCCGCCTCGATCAGGTCGTTGCTCAGGATGCGCGAGAAGTTTTCCTTGGCTTCGACGCCCATCCGAGGCGAGATTGCACGAGTGATTTGCACCCGCGACGATGCAAAGCCCTGCTCGACCCCATATCCGTCCACGATCGCGACCTTCAGTGCCAGGGCACCCACCATCTCCCAGCTGGGCTGAGTGGACAGCATGCCACCGGGATTGCCCGGCGAGCGCTCGATGATGGTGGCCTCGACTACGGTAGCTTTGGCGACATCGACGCCACCAGCGGCCTCCAGCCGAGACCGGAGATAGTTCTGCGCATTCTCGGCAAGCAGCTCAGACCGTCGTCGGCCGATAAAGTTCATGTTGGCGGGATATTGGGCATCGCTTGCGACCTCAATGCTGCCGACTGCCAGACGGACCGGAGCCGTCGTCGAAATCGGCGGAGGTGCGGGCCGATTGTCGGCCGCTGGCGTGCAGGCTGCCAGCAGTAGGAGGTAACCGATCGCGCGAACCCAGCGCCTCGCCATGCTCAATGTCTCCGAGGTGCCAGCAGCTCGCTCAGGCGGGCCTGATCAAATGGATAGACCCGGCTGCAGAACTGGCAGGTGACGGTGATCCCGCCGTCCTCCTGCCGCATGCTCTCGAGATCGTCCAGGGGAAAGCTCGCCAGCATGTTCCACACCCGCTGCTCGTCGCAGCCACAACCGGCACGCAATGGCAGGGGCGTAAAGACGCGCACACCGTCCTCGTGGAACAGGCGGAACAGTAGATCGTCGAGACGCAGCGCTGGGTCCAGCAATTCCTCGTCGCTGGCCGTGCCCAACAGGATCATGGCCCGGCGCCAGTCCTCCTCGGCCTCCGCCTCGCGGCGCGGATCAGTGTTGGGGAGGGCCTGCATGATAATCGCACCAGCATGCCAGCAATCGGTAAGCGAATCACGACCGACGGCCACACGAATGCCAGTTCGGACCTGCTCGGACCGGTGGAAGTAGTTGAGCATGCAGTCCGACAGGGTCTGTCCGCCCAACTCGACGATCCCCTGCTGCAGCTCGCCACCGTCACCGCGCTGGTCGACCGTGAGGGCCAGGAGGCCACGACCCAGCAGCTCCATGTCCGACATGCCGGCATGCCCGGCACGATCGGCATCGAAACTGGCGTAGCCGCGCATCTCGCCGTCATTGGTGCAGTCCGCTACCAGCAATCGCACTGGCCCATCGCCACGGATCTGCAGGCTGAACCGCCCTGCGAACTTGAGGCCGCCGGCCAACGCACCTGCCAGGACCAGCAGCCGACCGAGCAGGTCCGATACCGGCGGCGGATAAGCATGCGCCTTGAGGACATAGTCCACCGTGGTGCCCAGGCGCACGAACCGCCCTCGAAGATGGGAACGCTCCAGCTGGAACGGGCGCAGGAGATCGGTGGTGGGCAGGATGATCATGCGCGGCTCATCCGGCGAGACACCATTCGAGGATGGCCTTCTGCGCATGAAGGCGGTTTTCCGCTTCGTCGAACACCACTGATTGCGGCCCGTCGATCACCTCGGCCGTCACCTCCTCACCCCGATGCGCCGGCAAACAGTGCAGAAACAGGGCATCAGGCGTCGCCAGGCCCATCAAGGCGGCATCGACGCGGAAGGGATCGAGAAGCTCGCGCCGACGTTCCTGATCGGCTTGACCCATGGAAATCCATGTATCGGCGAACACGACCTCGGCACCACGGACCGCTGCAGCCGGATCAGTCGTCACACGAATCCGACCCTGCCGTTCCGCCGCCCAGGCCAATACCGCTTGCGCCGGCGCCAGCTCTGCGGGCGTCGCGATGTTCAAGGTACAGTCCAGCTGCACAGCCGCCTGGACCAACGAAGTCAGCACATTGTTGCCATCACCGACCCAAGCCATGGTCTTGCCCCGGATCGGGCCACGATGCTCCTCGATGGTCATCACGTCGGCCACGATTTGGCACGGATGGGACTGATCGGTGAGCCCGTTGATGATCGGCACCGTGGCGTGCGCCGCCAGCTCGATCAGCTTCTCGTGCGCATCCGTGCGGATCATGATCGCGTCGACATAGCGCGACAGCACGCGGGCTGTGTCGGCCACGGTCTCGCCGCGCCCGAGCTGCATGTCACGCGAGGTGAGCACGATTGCATCGCCGCCGAGCTGCTTGGCCGCGACCTCGAACGAAACCCGCGTGCGCGTCGAGGGCTTGTCGAAGATCATCGCCAGCACCCGGCCCGCCATGGGCTTGGCCGCATCGCCCTGCTTGAACGCGCAGGCGCGATCGAGAATGCCGCGCAGCTGGTCGCTCTCGATGGCGTCGAGATCGAGGAAGCTGCGCTGCCCGGTCACGCCACGAACTCCCGACAGGCGACCTCTAGCATCTCGCAGCCCTGGTCGATCTCCTCCTCGCTGATGGTCAGAGGCGGTAGCAGCCGCACCACCTCCTCCGCCGCCGGGACGGTGATCAGGCCGTGCCCATGCAAGGCCGTGATGAACTCGCCGCTGCGCCCGTGCAGGCGCAGCCCGACCAGCAGCCCTCGACCGCGAACCTCGGCCAGCACCGAGGGGTACGCCTCACGCAGTGCCTCGAGCCGCGCATGAAGTTGCCGGCCTCGCACGACGACCTGCTCCAGGAATCCGTCCGACAGCATGACGTCGAGCACCGCATTGGCCACCGCGCAACCGAGCGGGTTGCCGCCGAAGGTAGAACCATGGGAGCCGGCGGTCATGCCCGATGCGGCCCGCGCCGTGGAGAGACAGGCCCCGATGGGGAAACCTCCGCCCAGGCCCTTGGCGATACCGGCAATGTCCGGCCGGACGCCGGCCTGCTCGGAGGCCAGCAACGTACCAGTGCGCCCCATTCCGGCCTGGATCTCGTCGAAAACCAACAAGAGTCCATGCTCATCGCACAGCGCCCGCAGCGCCCTGAGGAACGGCGGCGGGACAGGGCGTATCCCTCCCTCGCCCTGAATAGGTTCGATCATGATGGCCGCCGTTTCCGGACCGATCGCCGCCTGCACCGCCTCCAGATTGCCAAACGGCACGATGTCGAATCCCGGCAGCAGCGGGTCAAGCCCTTCCACCAGCTTCTTGCCACCGGCAGCCGAGACCGTGGCGAGGGTTCGGCCGTGAAAGGCGCCTTCGAATG
>JAPJRA010000039.1:0-6899 GCA_030824835.1 Geminicoccaceae bacterium
GCGACGACACCCTCGCCAGGGCCGCATGACACACCCAAAGACAACGGTTGCTGACCGCCGTGCCCGACCGCCGCGGCCATGCTCCCACGCCGACGGACCCGCCGTAGGCCGGGCGCACGCTCGATCCCGAGCCCCCGTCGGGCCGCGTGCCCGACTTGCGCCGATGGCGGGGCATCCCCCTTGAGCGGGGCGGGGGTGCGGCGCATCTTCAGGCCTCCACGCACCCAGCTGGAGCCTCTCCGATGCGCCCCGTCGAAGGCCTGCATGCGCTCGATCTGCTCAAGGCGGCGACCGAGAACCCCGACCTGATCCAGCGCCCCGAGGGCGGGCGGCCGTTCGAGCTGGCGTCCGAGTTCCAGCCCGCGGGCGACCAGCCGCAGGCGATCGCCGAGCTGGTCGAGGGGGTGCGGCGCGGCGACCGCGACCAGGTGCTGCTGGGGGTGACCGGCTCGGGCAAGACCTTCACCATGGCGCACGTCATCGCCCAGATGCAGCGCCCGGCCATCGTGATGGCGCCCAACAAGATCCTGGCGGCCCAGCTCTACGGCGAGTTCAAGTCGTTCTTCCCGAACAACGCCGTCGAGTACTTCGTCAGCTACTACGACTACTATCAGCCGGAAGCCTACGTCCCGCGCACCGACACCTACATCGAGAAGACCTCGAGCATCAACGAGCAGATCGACCGCATGCGCCACTCGGCGACCCGGGCCCTGTTCGAGCGCGACGACGTCATCATCGTGGCCTCGGTCTCCTGCATCTACGGCATCGGCTCGCCCGAGACCTATGCCCGCATGACCCTGACCCTGCGCCAGGGGCAGCGGGTCGAGCGCCAGCGGCTGCTGCGGGCCCTGGTCGAGCTGCAGTACCGCCGCAACGAGCTGGACTTCAGCCGCGGCGCCTTCCGCGCCAAGGGCGACACGATCGAGATCTTCCCGGCCCATCTCGAGGACCGCGCCTGGCGGCTCTCCATGTTCGGCGACGAGGTCGAGGGTATCACCGAGTTCGACCCGCTGACCGGCGAGAAGGTGGCCAGGCTCGAGCAGGTCCGGCTCTACCCCAACAGCCACTACGTCACCCCCAAGCCGACGCTGCAGGAGGCGGTCAGGAGCATCAAGGCGGAGCTGGCCGAGCGGCTGGCCTTCTACCGCGACACCGGCCAGCTGCTGGAGGCCGAGCGCATCGAGCAGCGCACCGTGGCCGACATGGAGATGATCATGACCACGGGCTCGTGCCCGGGGATCGAGAACTACTCCCGCTACCTCACCGGCCGGGCGCCGGGCGAGCCGCCGCCGACCCTGTTCGAGTACATCCCCGAGAACGCCATCCTGTTCGTCGACGAGAGCCATGTCGGCGTCCCGCAGATCGGCGGCATGTACAAGGGCGATTTCCAGCGCAAGAGCACACTCGCCGAGTTCGGCTTCCGCCTGCCGTCCTGCAAGGACAACCGCCCGCTCAAGTTCGAGGAGTGGGACCTGATGCGGCCGCAGTCGGTCTACGTCTCGGCGACGCCGGCGGGGTGGGAGCTGGAGCAGGCGGGCGGCGTCTTCGTCGAGCAGGTGATCCGGCCGACCGGGCTGATCGACCCGCCCTGCATCGTGCGCCCGGTCGAGCATCAGGTCGACGACCTGCTGGCCGAGTGCCGGGCCTGCCGCGAGGCGAACCAGCGGGTGCTGGTCACGACCCTGACCAAGCGCATGGCAGAGGACCTGTCCGAGTACCTGCACGAGCAGGGGGTCCAGGTCCGCTACCTGCATTCCGACATCGACACGCTGGAGCGCATCGAGATCATCCGCGACCTCAGGCTCGGCAAGTTCGACGTGCTGGTCGGCATCAACCTCCTGCGCGAGGGGCTGGACATCCCGGAATGCGGGCTGGTCGCTATCCTCGATGCCGACAAGGAGGGCTACCTGCGCTCGGAGACCTCGCTGATCCAGACCATCGGTCGGGCCGCGCGCAACGTCGACGGCAGGGTGATCCTCTACGCCGACACGATGACCAGGAGCCTGAAGGCCGCCATCGGCGAGACCGACCGGCGGCGGGCGAAGCAGGTGGCCTGGAACGAGGCGCACGGGATCACGCCGCAATCGATCAGGCGCGGGATCAACGACATCATCAAGTCGGTGGCCGAGCGCGACTATGTCACCGTCGACCTCGGCGCCGATGCGCCGGCGACACTCACCGGCCTCGACCTGCAGGCCCATATCGGCCAGCTGGAGAAGCGGATGCGCGAGGCGGCGAGCAACCTCGAGTTCGAGGAGGCGGCCCGGCTGCGCGACGAGATCAGGAAGCTCGAGGACGGCGAGCTGGGCTTGGCCACCCCCCGCCCGACCCCGGCGCCACGCGCCGGAGGTGCCGTCTGGAAGCCCAGCTCCGGCACCCGCGACGACAAGCGCCGCGCTGCCCAGGCCAAGGCCAAGTCGCGCCGCCGGACCGGGCCGTAGAGGGGCGTCACAAGCCTCCGCCAGCAACGCCACCATGCAACCAGGGATGCAACGATGACCGGCACACCGACAGCCCACCCTTCGCCGCTCGTGCTGCGCGGGATGACGACGCGCGGGGTGCTCGTCCCGTTGCGCTTCGAGCTGGGCACCAGTGCCGCCGTCATCCGGTCCGTGCCGTTGCTGCTCGTCGATCTCCAGACCGACCAGGGCGTGATCGGCCGGGCCTACAGCTTCTGCTACTCGCCGTCGGGTGCGCGCGCCGTCGCCGGCCACATCGCCGAGGCGGTCGAGCTGCTCGACGGCCAGCCGGTCACACCCCTCGGCGCCGCCGAGATCCTCGCCCGCCGGTTCCGGCTGCTCGGCGTGGCCGGCCCGGTCCGCATGGCGCTTTCCCTGCTCGACATGGCGCTCTGGGACGCGCTGGCCATCTCACTGGGGCTCCCCCTCGTGCGGCTGCTCGGGGGCGCGCCGCGGCCGATCCCCGCCTATGACAGCCGGGGGCTCGGCCGCATGGGGCCGGACCGCCTGGCGGCGGAAGCGGAGGAGCTGCATGCCATGGGGCTTGGCGCCATGAAGCTGCGCCTCGGCTATGCGACGCTCGCGGAGGATCTCGCGGCCCTGCACGCCGTACGCGCGCGAGTCCCCGCCCACACCCTGATCATGGTCGACTACAATCAGGCGCTGACCCCGGCCGAGGCGATGCTCCGGGGGCGCGCCCTGCAGCACGAGGGGATCGCCTGGCTGGAAGAGCCGATCCGACATGACGACTATCGCGGCAACGCCGCGATCGCCGCGGCCCTGCAGGTGCCGCTGCAGATCGGCGAGAACTTCAACGGCCCGGAAGCGATGCTGCGGGCGTTGGCCGCGCGCGCCTGCGACTATGTCATGCCCGACGTCGCACGGATCGGTGGGGTGACCGGTTGGATGCAAGCGGCCGGCATCGCTGCTGCGCATGGTGTCGAGATGTCCTCGCACCTGATGCCCGAGATCAGTCTGCACCTGCTTGCCGCCAGCGCCCGCGGCCATTGGCTGGAATATGTCGACTGGGCGGATGCCCTCCTTGAGCAGCCGCTCGAGCTCGTCGACGGTCACGCGGTGCCGCCGGACCGGCCGGGGGCGGGGATGGTGTGGGACGAGCACAAGCTCGCCCACCTGGAGGCGCTGTGAGCGCGGCCGGCTGATGGCCGCACCCTGCCATGGACGAGCATGCTCTGCCCCGCCTAAGCTGCGCTCAGCCATCAGGGAAGCGAACCATGCCGACCAGCACCTCGGACAAGCGCGGGCTCGGGCGGGCCGAGCACCGCAACAAGGTCGTCAGCCTCGCCGAGGCGGTGGCCCTGGTGCGCAGCGGTGACACGCTGTGCACCTCGGGCTTCGTCGGCATCGGCACGCCGGACGACCTGCTGGTCGGGCTGGAGCGGCGCTTCGTCGAGACCGGCGAGCCGCGCAATCTCACGCTGCTGTTCGCGGCCGGGCAGGGGGACGGCAAGGAGCAGGGGCTGAACCGGATGGGTCACGACGGGCTCTTGAAGCGCGTCGTCGGTGGCCACTGGGGGCTGATCCCCAAGGTCGGCAGGCTCGCCCTGGAGAACCGGATCGAGGCCTACAACCTGCCGCAGGGCTGCATCTCGCACCTCTACCGCGACATAGCGGCCGGCAAGCCCGGCACCTTCTCCAAGGTGGGCTTGCGCACCTTCGTCGACCCGCGCCAGGGCGGTGGCAAGGCCAACGACGCCACCACCGAGGATCTGGTCCGTCTGGTCGAGTTCGACGGCGAGGAGTGGCTGTTCTACAAGGCATTCCCGATCCACATCGCCTTCATCCGCGCCACCACCGCCGACCCCACCGGCAATCTGTCGATGGAGCGCGAGGCGCTGACCTTGGACAATCTGGCCATGGCGATGGCGGCCAAGAACTCGGGCGGGCTGGTCATCGCCCAGGTCGAGCGGATCGCCGAGGCGCACACGCTGCACCCGCGCACGGTCAAGATCCCGGGCATCCTGGTCGACGCCGTCGTGGTGGCCGAGCCCGTCAACCACCACCAGACCTATGCCACCGTCTACTCGCCGGCCTTCTCGCAGGAGCTGCGGGTGCCGCTGGGCTCGCTGCCGCCGATGGCGCTGGACGAGCGCAAGCTGATCGCCCGCCGCGCCGCCATGGAGCTGCCGGCCAACGGCGTGGTCAATCTCGGTATCGGCATGCCGGAAGGTGTGGCCTCGGTCGCCAACGAGGAGAAGATCCTCTCCTTCATCACCATGACCGCCGAGCCCGGCGTGATCGGCGGCGTGCCGGCCTCCGGGCTCAATTTCGGGGCCGCGGTCAACACCGACGCCATCATCGACCAGAACCAGCAGTTCGACTTCTACGACGGCGGCGGCCTCGACCTCGCCGTGCTGGGCATGGCCGAGTGCGACGCCGAGGGCAACGTCAACGTCAGCCGCTTCGGCCCCAAGCTCGCCGGTGCGGGCGGCTTCATCAACATCAGCCAGAACGCCAAGAAGGTCGTCTTCCTCGGTACGTTCACCGCCGGTGGGCTGAAGATCGCGGTCGAGGACGGCAAGCTGCGCGTCGCCCAGGAGGGCCGGGCACGCAAGTTCGTGAGCGCGGTCGAGCAGATCACCTTCAACGGCGCCTACGCCGCCGAGCGCGCCCAGCCGGTGCTCTACGTGACCGAGCGCTGCGTGTTCCGCCGGGCACCGGACGGCGTCGAGCTGATCGAGGTCGCTCCCGGCATCGACATCGAGCGCGACATCCTGGCCCATATGGCCTTCAAGCCGATCGTGCGGACGCCCGATCTGATGGACCTGCGCATCTTCGCGGCCGTAGCCATGGGCCTGGACAAGACGCTGTTCCACCTCGACCTGGAGCGCCGTGTCACCTTCGATGCCGGCCGCGACACGCTGTTCCTCAATTTCGAGGGCATGCGGGTGCGCCATGCCAAGGACGTGCACGACATCGAGGTCGCCGTGCGCGGCCGCTGCCGGGAGATAGGCCATCGTCTCCCGGTCGTGGTGAACTACGACAATTTCCGCATCGACCCGGACCTGGTCGACGCCTACGCGGCCATGGTCCGGCACCTGGAGGACAGCTGCTACACCGGCGTGACGCGCTACACCGGCAGCGCCTTCCTGCGGATGAAGCTCGGCGATGCCCTACAGCGGGCCGGCGTGAAGCCGCATCTGTTCGAAACGGCCGAGCTGCCGAGGCCGCGAGGCACGTCCTGACCCCATAGCATCGGCGATTCCGTCGGGCCGGCTCTATTGCGGCGCGGCAGGCTTGCGCCAACGCGAAAAATTCCGAGGCCCGGGTGGCTTGTGACGTCCGTACAACTTGACGGCTACAGCGGCGGCATGCTCGATCGATTTAGGTAGCAATGGGAAGGTGCTGGTTGAGTCTGCCCTCGCGAACAACAGACTGTTCGTGTGATCTGTCGTGGGTGCCGCGAGCGGCTCCGTGCCGTGGCGGTCCTCGGCCGGAGGTCGACCCAGAACGAACTTGACCGGCGAAATCGCTCCGACTCGACGGCATAACTAGGATGTCGTTGTTAAGTAAGGAGCTTGCTGTTGGATGCCGGGCGTCGATTAACAAGCCGGTCGGGTGAAGATGCACCTGCGTGGAGCTGAGATGTACGAAACGGTCATCGTCGGTGCGGGTCCAGGCGGAACAGGACCACTTATTTGGGCCGCTCAGCATGGGTATTTGACCGACTGGCTGGATTCGGGTGTGGCGCTGATCGATCGGTCGCCCATCATTGGCGGGACCCTCACGAAGTATTCGATCGGTTCGGATTCGCCGGGGCGGTCCTATCTCGAGTGTTTCGATCATCCGGAATTTCTAGATCTATTCGGGGAGCTTTATCGCGAGGAGACCACGCAGCGGCTTTTTGAGTACTATGAGACGCTTCCACCGCTGCCGCTGGTGGGTGCCTTTCTTCAACGCCAAGGTGTTCATCTCGCTCGGCTGATGACCAAATTTCCGGCCAGCCGGTTCTTCCCCGGCAGCCGGGCGCAGCGGCTTCGCCTCATGGTCGATGGCAGGATTGCCGTCGGCCTCGGTGAGGGCCATCCGGCCGGCGAGGTCGTGGGCAGCTCGGTCATTCTGGCATTGGGTGGCCGCGAGGTGACCGATGCGCGGCTCTGCGGCCGGCTCGATCTCAAAGGAGTGGTCGACGCCGACCGCCTCTATGGCAGCGACGAGATGCTGTCAGGAACCGGCCTGGAGAGGGCGCTGGCGCGCAGCGACGAGCTGCGGCGGATCGTCATCCTCGGCGGCTCGCACAGCGCGTTTTCCGTCGCCTGGCGGTTGATCGACGCGGTCGGCGATCGGCTGGCGCCGGGTGCGATCACCATTCTCCACCGCACCGAGCCGCGCTGTTTCTACGTCACCCGCGCCGACGCCGACGCCGACTCCTACGCCTTTGTCGAGGACGATGTCTGCCCGGCGACGCAGCGGGTCAAC
>JAPJRA010000039.1:6909-13901 GCA_030824835.1 Geminicoccaceae bacterium
GGTCAACCGTCTGTCCGGCCTACGCGGTGACGGGCGTGAGCTGTGGCGCCGGATCCACGCCAAGCCCGGCACCGAGCGGGAGCTTCGGGTGGTCTGCCGACCGTTGCGGGACGCCGATCTGGTCGAGCCCGGGCTGATCGAGCAGCTGCGTGGTGCCGATCTCGTCGTCACGACCTTCGGCTATCGCAGCCGGACGCTGCCGATCATCGACAGCGCCGGCCGCGAGCTGCACTGCCGCGCTGATTCGACCGGTGCCTCCGTCGATCACGAGGGACGGCTCTGGCTCGAGAACGGCGACACCCTGCCCAACCTGTTCGGCATCGGGCTGGGTACCGGCTATCGGCCGACCGGCCGGATGGGCGGCGAGCCCAATCTGCGCCTGCAACAGAACTCGCTGTGGCTCTACCAGAACGACGTCGGCGAGGTCGTCTACCGGGCGGCACGACGGGCGGCGGCCCAGAATCGCCCGGCCGCCACCGGCACGGCCCGGTCGATTCTGCTGGGAGGTGCACGCGCCGACGAGACGGTGTTGGCCTGACGAGCCGCCTTGCCGCGTCGGGCCGGGCGTGAGGGGATTGCGGCCTCGTCGCCGTGTGACATCTTGGAGCCGTGTTGGCTGGCCCTGTCGAGCGTCTACGCGCCATCTGCCTGGTGCTGCCGGAAGCTACCGAGCAGCTGACCTGGGGCGACCCGACGTTTCGCGTCCGCGGCCGGATCTTTGCCATGCCGAAGCGCGGTGACGGCCGGCTGTCCTTCTGGTGCAAGGCACCCCTCGGCAGCCAGCAGATCCTGGTCGGTGCCGATCCCGACCGGTTCTTCGTTCCGCCTTATGTCGGCCATCGGGGTTGGGTCGGGATGCGGCTCGAGCCCGCGCCCGACTGGGACGAGGTGGCCGACCTGGTCCGGCGCAGCTATGGCCTGACCGCACCCAGGCGGCTGGCGAGCCTAGTCGTCCGTCCATGAGGGAGCAGCGGCGGCGGCTGGTCGGCATCGCCCTGATGCTGGGGGCCGTGGCCTGCTTTGCCTGCCTTGACGCCTCGGCCAAGTGGATCAACCGGAGCACCGACCCGCTGCAGACGGCGGCGGTCCGCTATATCGGCAGCTTTCTGCTGGTCGGCCTCTTCTTCAACCCGGTGAGCCGGAGCTGCCTGCTGCGCACCCGGAATCTGCGGCTGCAATGCGGCCGCGCCTTGTGCTTGGTGGCGGCGACCATCTGCTCGTTCTTCGCGCTCAAATATCTGCGCCTGACCGAGGCGACGTCGATCACGTTCTCCTCGCCGCTGATCGTGGCGCTGCTGGCCGGTCCCATCCTGGGCGAGCGAATCGGCAGTCGGCGGCTGGCTGCCGTTCTCACCGGGTTTGCTGGCGTGCTCGTCATCACCCGGCCCGGCCTGGGTGGCGTGCACGCAGCGGCGCTGCTGGCCCTGGGGGCGGCCTGCGCCAACGCGCTCTACTCGATGGCCACCCGCCTGGTCGCGGCCAACGATCCGTCCGAGACCACCCTGTTCTACACCGGGCTGGTCGGCTCGGTGGTCTTCCTGCCGGTGCTGCCCTTCGTGTGGGTGTGGCCGGCCACGTCATCCACCTGGCTGCTGCTGGCCGGCCTCGGCCTGTTTGGCGCGCTGGGCCACTGGCTGCTGATCCTGGCGCATCGCCATGCTCCGGCCTCGGTTCTGGCTCCCTTCTTCTACGTCCAATTGTTGTGGGCCACGCTGCTGGGCTTCCTGGTTTTCGGCGAAAGCCCCGACCGCTGGACCCTGCTCGGCGGCGCCGTCGTGATGGCATCCGGCCTCTATCTGGTTTTCCATGAGCGCGCCAAGCGGGCCGCACCAGCGGTCCGAGGCCAGTGAGGAGCCCGCACACCGCCGGCCCTGTGCATGCCTGCAGCGGCCCCATCGCGAATTGTGGCTGGTCTGCCGACACTAAGCCGCTATTTTGATTGCCGATTTTCGTGCGTCGTGCCGCCTTGGTGACTGGGTGGCGGGCTGTGCTGCACCGGAGGTTGCGTCGGGGCGCAGGCGGGCGTCGTCACGTCACTGCATTTGATCGAGCCTCGGCCGACGCCATGTCCAATCCGGCTGCGGGAGGATGCGATGCTGTTGGCAAATCGGCTCGAACGGCTGCTGCGCTTCGGCACCTTGACGGTCATCGACGCCGGCGGAACCTATCGCACGTTCGGCGACGGCCTGGAGCCGGCGGTCACGATCAGGCTGGCCGACCGACACCTGCCACTGGCCCTTCTGGCCGACGCCGAGCTGGCGTTGCCGGAAGCCTACATGGACGGCCGCCTGACGATCGAGCGCGGCAGCCTCTACGCGCTGCTCGACCTGATGATCCGCAATCTCCGCCATCGCGGGCCGGAAGCGGGCTTCGGCCTGCGCGCGCATCTGCGCTCGCTCGTGCGCAGCATGCGCCAGCGCAACCCGATCGCCCGGGCGCAGGCCAATGTCGCCCATCACTATGACCTATCCGACGAGCTCTACCGGCTGTTCCTCGACACCGAGCGGGCCTACAGCTGCGCCTTCTTCGAGACCGGCCGCGAGGATCTGGAGACCGCCCAGCGGGCGAAGGAGCGGCGGATCGCGGCCAAGCTGCTGCTGCGCCCCGGCATGCGGGTACTCGACATCGGCTCCGGCTGGGGCGCGCTCACCCGCCACCTCTGTGAGTTCGCCGGCCGGCAGATCGATCTCACCGGCATCACGCTGTCGCGGGAGCAGCACGCTTATGCCGTCCGCCGTGCCGAGGAGGCCGGCCTGGCGGAGCGCCTCACCTACCAGCTCGTCGACTACCGGCAGGTCCAGGGACGCTTCGACCGCATCGTCTCGGTCGGCATGTTCGAGCATGTCGGCGCGCCGCACTATGACGAGTATTTCCGCCGCCTGCGCGAGCTGCTGACCGATGACGGCATCGCCCTGGTCCACTCGATCGGCCGCGCCCACGGGCCTTACGACACCACGCCGTTCATCAAGAAGTACATCTTCCCCGGCGGCTATATTCCGGCCCTGTCCGAGGTGCTGCCGGCGATCGAGCGTGCCCGGCTGTGGGTGACGGACCTGGAGGTCCTGCGCCTGCACTATGCCAGGACGCTGCGCTGCTGGCGGGAACGGCTGGCCGCGCATCGGGCCGCCGTGGAGGCGCTCTACGATGCGCGCTTCTACCGTATGTGGGAGTTCTACTTGGCGGCGTCGGAGCTGTTCTTCTCGCACGAGGACGGCATGGTGTTCCAGATCCAGCTCTCCGCCGACCGCAATGCCGTGCCGCTCACCCGCGACTACCTGCTGCCGCAACCGCCGGCGGCCAACCGCAACTTGGCGGCAGAGGCGCCGCGCGAGCTGGACCGCGCATCCTAGCCGGCCCGGCTCAAGCCATCGGCCCGTGCCAGCGGCCGAGCTCGGCCAGCAGCAGCCGGGCGGTCTCGGCGTCGCGGCAGGCCTGCCGGTAACGCCCGGCGCTCTCGGCGTCTGCCGACCGGTCGACAGCACCCGGTTCCGGCCGGCGCTCACGCATCGTGCGTGCTGCTAGGGTCCTGCTGGCAAACCGGTCGGTATCCATCACCCATCTCCCGAGGTTGCGCAGGCAATGTGCCACCTCGGGCGCCGCCCCGCTGTGGCGGTTGACACACAGCGGGGGCCAAACAGCGAAAATGGGTGCTAGGCCGCCATCTCGATCTGCACCTTGACCGAGGTCGGCGGCATGTCGCGCGCGAGCTCGAAGGCGGCGATGCTGTCCTTGAACGGATAGACATCGGTGATCAGCGGCGACACGTCGATCTTGCTCGAAGCCAGCATCGCCACGGCCCGCGGGTAGACGTGGGCGTAGCGGAACACGTTCTCGATCCGCGCCTCCTTGATCTGCGCCTTGCTGACGTCGAAGGGCAGGGGCTCGAGCGGGATGCCCACCAGCACCACGCGCCCGCCGGGGCACAGCACGTCGAACATCTCGGCGGCCGCCGGCGCGTAGCCCGAGCACTCGAACACCACGTCGGCTCCCCAGCCGTCGCTGGCCTGCATGACGGCGTCGGTGAGCTTGCGGCTGCGCACGTTGACGGTCTCGACCGGGCCGAGCTTCCTCGCGATCTCGAGCTTGGGTTCGTGCACGTCGCTGACGATGACCCGCGAGCAGCCGGCGGCGAGCGCCGCCAGCACCGTCACCATGCCGATCGGACCGGCACCGATCACGACGGCGAGGTCACCTGGCTGGATCTGCGCCTTGGTCGCGGCGTGTACCCCCACCGCCAGCGGCTCGACCATGGCGCCGGCGGCGAGCGAGACATTGTCCGGCAGCTTGAAGGTGAAGTCGGCGGGATGCACGACGGTCGGGCGCAGCACGCCGTGCACCGGCGGCGTCGCCCAGAAGCGGACCGCCGGGTCGAGATTGTACTTGCCGAGCCGCGAGGCACGGCTGGACGGGTCCGGGATCCCCGGCTCCATGCAGACCCGATCGCCCTCCTTGAGCTCGCGCACGGCCGAGCCGGTCTCGACCACGACGCCAGCGGCCTCGTGGCCCAGGATCATCGGCGCGTTGACGACGAACGGGCCGATCCGGCCGTGGGTGTAGTAGTGCACGTCGCTGCCGCACACGCCCACCGTCTTCAGCGCGACGCGCACGTCGCGCGGGCCCAGCGTCTCGTCGACGGGGAAATCGCGCAAGGACAGCTCGTCTTTGCGCTCCAGCACCAGAGCCTGCATTGTCGGCCTCCCTCAGCCGTACCGAACGATAAGGTAGCCCAGACCCACCGAGATCACGGTCGCCACCTCGAGCGGCAAGTATGCCTCGACGAAGCGCATCCAGAACAGGTGCAAGGCGATCAGGACGACCGCGCTGACGAAGAAGCGGTCGAACATGTTGGTGGGGAAGGGCAGAAAACTGGTGCGCGGCGCCTTGGCGGCCTTGGCTTCGGTCATGACGACGTCACTCCTTCAGCGCGCCGAAGGTCAGGCCGGCCACGATGTGTCGCTGCGCGAAGCCCAGGAACACCAGCGCCGGCAGCAGGGTCAGCGTCGCGGTGGCGGCGAGCTCACCCCAGTTGGTGCCGGTGACCGTGACATATTCGGCGAGGCCCGTGGTGATGGTGCGCGCATGGACGCTCGTCAGCGTGGCCGCGAACAGATACTCGTTCCAGGCGAACACCCAGCACAGGATCGCCGTGACGGCGAGCCCGGGCTTGGCCAGAGGGATGATCACCTTGGTCAGGATCTGGAAGGTGCTGCAGCCGTCCAGCATCGCCGCCTCGTCGAGCTCCTTGGGGATGCCGTCGATCATCCCCTTGAGCAGCCAGATCGCGAACGGCAGGTTGAACACGCAATAGAGCAGGATCAGGCCGAGCTTGGTGTCGTAGAGCTTCCAGTCGCCGATCACGAACACCTGCGTGAACAGCAGGAACAGCGGCAGCAGGAAGACCGCGGCCGGCGCCATCCGGTTGGTGATGGTCCAGAAGAAGATGCTGTCCTGGCCGCCGAGCTTGAAGCGCGACAGGGCGAAGGTCGCGAGCAGGGCCAGGACCGTCACCAGCAGCGCGTTCGAGGTGGCGACGATCAGCGAGTTGACCATGTAGCCGCGAAAGGCCGGGTTGCCGATGACGTTGAGGTAGTTGTCCCAGTGGAACGACTTGATCAGCAGGGACGGCCGGCCGAACATCTCGACCCGGTTGCGCCCGGAGACCAGGATCATCCAGTAGATCGGGAACAGCGTGATCAGGGTCAGCGCCGTCCACATGATCACGGGCAGGATGGCCCGACGTGCTGTGCTGCTCATGCGTCCTCGCCCTTGGGCTGGCGGCGCGAGACCATGGCGACATAGAGCAGCCAGCAGATGACGATGGTCAGATAGAGCGTCAGCAGCGACATCGCGGCGCCATAGCCGTAGTCGGTCTTGGGGAACACGACGCGCCAGATCAGCAGGCCGATATACCGCGTCGAGGCGCCGGGCCCGCCGCCGGTCAGCATCCAGACCTCGTCGACGATGCGCAGCGCGTCCATCAGGCGGATGAAGACGGTGGTGAGGATCACCGGCCGCAGCAGCGGCAGGGTGATGTGCCAGAAGATCTGCCAGCGGTTGGCGCCGTCGATCTGCGCCTGCTCGAACGGCTCCTTTGGCAGCGCCGACAGGCCGGCCAGCAGGGTCAGCGTGATCAGAGGCGTCCAGTGCCAGACGTCCATCAGCATGATGGTGAGGAACGCCTGGTCCGGGTAGGTGCCGATCCGGTATTCGATCCCGAACCACCGCTCGAGGTAATAGGGGACCGGCCCCAGGCCGGGGACCGTGAGCAGTCGCCAGGTGGCGCCCACCGCGATCGGTGCCACCATCAGGGGCAGGGTGTGGATGGTCCGGAACAGCCCTTTGAGCGGGAACTCCCGCATCATCAGCTGGGCCAGCAGGTAGCCCACGACCAGCTCGCTGACGACGACGAAGAAGGCGAACTGAACCGTCAGCCACAGCGAGGTCAGGAACTGCGGGTCGAAGACCAGCCGGCGGTAATTCTCGAGGCCGGCGAAGCGCAGCGTAGGGTCGGCGGCGAAGGCGTTCCAGTCGAAGAAGCTGATCACCAGCACGTAGATGAACGGAAACACGCCCATCACGAACAGAACGATCATGGTCGGCAGGAGCAGCAGCCAGCCTGTCGCGGTGGAGCGCATGGGATTCCGTGCAGCGAGGGGGAAGGGCGCCCGGCAAAGTCGCCGGGCGCCTCCGATGTCGGGCTAGTTCTTCAGGTAGCCGAGCTGGGTCAGCTCCGCGTCCGCCGCGGCGGCACCCTTGTCCAGCGCCTCATCCGGCGTGATCTGACCGGTGATCGCCTCGTAGATGTAGGGTGCCACGGCCTCACGCAGCTGCGCATGGAACGGGAAGGGCGGGGCGCCGGCGAACAGCGGGCCCTTCTCCTCCATCAGCGTGTAGTAGCCGTCGACCTTGGCGTCCTGCGCCTTGACCGCCGGGTCGTCGAAGGTGGCGGTCTGCACGATGCGCGCACCCTTGACCGCCCAGTCTGCCTGCAC
>JAPJRA010000040.1 GCA_030824835.1 Geminicoccaceae bacterium
GCGTGCCGACGCCCAACCTGTTCACCGGCATGCAGGAGATCCACGGGCCGCTCGAATGGATCAGCCTGCAGGACATGGCGCGGGCGACGGAACTGTGCCTGGAGCTGGTGCGGCTGTGGAGTGGGGCGGCGGGGTCAGTGACGACGGACGGGCCGGTGGCTCAAGCGGGCGCAGCCGCGGAAGAAGCGGCTCACGTCGGCCGGCCAAGCAAAGCGGATCCTCTCGGTCCGCGCCCGGCACAGCGCCCATGAGCTGGACGGGAGGCGAGGTCACGCCCCCGTCGCGTGCGCCGGGCTACGGCAGCCCGGCCGAGATCGAAAGTCCAGTGGCTCAACCCCGTCCGCTATTGCGGGGATCCATGGTCGGTGTTGCAGCCTCGTCGGCTCGAGGGGCCGTCGCAGCGACCTGTCCGGTTCCCGCGATGTCCTGCGCTATGGCCTGCAGGCGTTGCTGCAGTCGCGGCGCGACGAAATCGAGGAAGGCGCGCAATTTCAACGGCTGCTGCTGGTGCGGGGCATGGACCAGGTGGACGGGCAGGGGCGGGGGCGCCCGGCCCACCAATATCGGCACCAGCAACCCCGCCCTGACGCTTGCCACCGCCTGGTAGGAGAGCACCCGGGCGATCCCGACGCCGGCGACGGCACCACCCACGACGCCGTCCGCGGTATTGACCGAGAATCGCGGCTTGATCGTCACCTGCTGCTCGGAGCGGCCATCGACGAAAGGCCACTGCCGATAGGATTGCAGCGCCTCGAAGGCGATGCAGTCGTGGTCGGCCAGCGCGGCAGGCGTCTCTGGCTCGCCGCGCCGCTCGAGATAGTCCGGGCTCGCGCAAACCATCCAGCGGATCTCGCCGATCTTGCGCACCACCAGCGCGCTGTCGGGCAGACGGCCGATCCTGACCGCGACATCGACATGGTTCTCGACGAGATCGATGACGCTGTCGGACAGCACGAGCCGCACCGTCACCTCGCCATAGGCGGCAAGGAACTCGTGGACGATCGGGGCGACGTTGAGCGCGCCGAACGCGATCGGCGCGGTGACGAGCAGCTCGCCGCGCGGCGCGCGATACTCGCCCGAGGCGGCACGCTCCGCCTCGGCCAGCTCCTCGAGCACCCTCCGGGCCGAGGCGACATAGGCGGCGCCGGCCTCGGTGAGCAGCAGCCTGCGGCTGGTACGGACGACCAGCTGCGAGCCGAGCAAGGTCTCGAGGTCGGCAACGCGGCGACTGACGGTGGGCAGCGGGACGTTGAGCGACCGGGACGCCGCCGACAGGCTCCCGCCGTCGACCGCCGCGACCAGCGTGCGCATCGCCTCGAACCTGTCCATCGTCCTCTCGGTTCATGGAAGTCAGGCTCTCGAAATTAGCGCCTGCCTGCCAAATTCGGAAGGTGGGTATGTCACTCCGGCAAGCGCAGGACAACCGATCCAGGAGCGAAGCCCATGTCCCGAATTCCAACCCCCGCCGTCGAGCAGACCCCCGAAAAATCGCAGCCCCTGCTTGCTGCCGTGCAGAAGCAGCTCGGCACGGTGCCGAACCTGTTCCGCATCGTCGCCAACAGCCCGGCGGCACTGGAAGCCTATCTCGGTCTGTCCGGCGCGCTCGGCAAAGGCGCGCTCGCCGCTCCGACCCGCGAGCGGATCGCGCTGGCAATCGCCGAAGTGAACGGCTGCGGCTACTGCCTGTCGGCGCATACCTATCTCGCCCGCAACCTCGCCAAGCTCGACGACGCGGAAATCACCGCCAACCGCAGCGGCGTGTCCAACGATGTCAGGGCGGACGCGGCCGTGCGCTTCGCCGTCAAGCTCGCCCGCGGGCGCGGACAGGCGAGCGACGGCGATATCGCGGCACTCAAGCAAGCGGGATATGTCGATGCGGAGATCGTCGAGATCATCGCCCATGTCGCGCTCAACACCTTCACCAACTACGTCAATGAAGCGTTGGGGACCGAGATCGACTTCCCCGTTGTGACGCCCCGGACAGCCGCCGCCTGATCCTTCCCACAAGCTCAGCAAGGGGCGACGTGGGCGCGCGACCGCGCCCGCCAACCCTTCCTCACGCCCCGAGTTCACGGAGCCTTTCCATGACCGTTCGTTTCAACACCGTCGATGTCGATGGCCTCAAGCTGTTCTACCGCGAGGCCGGCGACGCAAGCCGCCCCACCGTGCTGCTGCTGCACGGCTTCCCAAGCGCCAGCCACATGTTCCGCGATCTCATCCCGGAACTGGCCGGCACCTATCACGTCGTCGCCCCGGATCTGCCCGGCTTCGGCATGACCGAGCAGCCCGCCCGCGACCAGTTCGACTACAAGTTCGAGAACATCGCCAAGGTGATCGACCGCTTCACCGAGGTGCTGGGGCTCGCAAGGTTCGCCATCTACGTCTTCGATTATGGCGCCCCGGTCGGCTTGCGCCTGGCGGTCAAGCATCCCGAGCGGATCACGGCGATCGTCACCCAGAACGGCAACACCTATCTCGACGGCGTGTCGGACGCTTTCGCGCCGATCATGGCCTACTGGAACGAGCCCAGCCAGGCCAACCGCGACGCGCTGCGCGGCATGCTTGCCCCGGCAACGACGCTGTTCCAGTACACGCATGGCGTCGACGATCCGAGCAAGGTCTCGCCCGACGGCCGCAATCTCGACGACTTCTACCTGGCGCGTCCCGGCAACGACGAGATCCAGCTCGATCTAATGCTCGACTACCAGACGAACGTCGCGCTCTACGGGACGATACAGGCCTATCTGCGTGAGCATCAGCCGCCGGTTCTGGCGATCTGGGGCAGGAACGATCCGTTCTTCATCCCGCCCGGCGCCGAGGCCTTCCGGCGGGACGTGCCGGAGGCCGATATCCGCTTCGTCGACAGCGGCCACTTCGCGCTCGAGACCCACGCTGCCGAGATCGGTGCGGCGATGCGCGATTTCCTCTCCGGGCGCCTCGGCTGATCCGCCCTTTCCAGGCGACACCTTAGGGACGAGGGCCGTGGCCCGCAGACGGCAGGGCCAAACGCGCCATCGCGCCATGATCACGAGGAGACCCTCCTGACCAGGCTGCTCTACATCCAGGCCTCGCGCCGCGGCGAAGCGTCGAAGTCCGCGCAAGCGGCCGAGGCCAATCTGGCCGCCCTGCAGAAGACGAACCCCGAGCTGGAGGTCGACACCCTCTCGGTCTGGGATATCGACCGGCCGGTCCTCGACGGGGACAAGGTGGCCGCCAAGATCAAGGTGATGACCGGCCAGGGCCACGATGCCGGGCAGAGGACCGCCTGGGTCCAGGTCACCGAGATCGCGAACCGTTTCATCTCGGCCGACCGATGCCTGTTTGCGGTGCCAAAGTGGTACAGCGGCGTACCCTACCGGCTGAAGCATTATGCCGACGTCATCCACCAGCCCGGACTGCTCTGGGGGCTGACACCGGAGACCGGCTATTTCTGTTTGCTTGACAACAAGCACGCGACACTGGTGCTAACCTCGGGCGCCAATTCGGAAAGCGCGCCCAGGCCCGATTTCGGCTTGGACCTTCATGCGACCTACATACGCGCTTGGCTCAACCAGGCCGGGGTCGATCTCGCCGGCAATCACGGCCGCATCTAGCCTGGCCGGAAGAGGCGAGACGCCATGGCAGGCCACCGCCCCGAGGGCATCAGCGACACAACGAGCTGTCACCGGGTCGTGGTGGACGGAACCGGGATCTTCCATCGCGAGGCCGGCCCAAAGGGCGCGCCGCCACCTGCGGCCTACCGCTACACCTTCGATCAGCTTGCCGAGACGACGGCCCGGCTGCTGGACCTTTCGGGCAGCGACAGCGACGCGCCCACCATCCACGACCACGGTGCGCCCGTGGGCTTGCGCATGATGCTGACCCACCCTAGCGGCCGCGGGCCGTCAGGGCATTTCCGCACGGTCGTGCTCGACGTGCTCCACGATGAAGCCCCGGCCGGACGAGCGTCGAGGAGCGAAGCCGCCCCATGGTCTTGGCTCCCCTCGCAACACCAACACCAGCGGCCATCCACCGTCACCAATGCCCGACAGAGCCGCCTTTGCATGCCGCTCGGGGGCAATGCGGCCAGTCGGATAGCAGATTTCAGCTCTCATAATGGCCCTGAGACCGGACTCTTCGGGGCTCCCGGCGCGGTGTCCAACGGAGACCATGGGGTAAGGCCCGGCAATCGCGTCACGATCTCGGGCAGGCCAGATTTAAAAATACTGCTGAAACAATGACTTGCACTTGGCGGAGGGACAGGGATTCGAACCCTGGGTGCCTGTCACCAGGCACAACGGTTTTCGAGACCGCCCCGATCGACCGCTCCGGCATCCCTCCGCGACACGCTGGCGGCGCGCGTGCCCGGGTTATCTAGTCGCTCGGCGGCCCTCCCGCAAGTCGCAGCTGTCCTGATGGAGCACGAGCGGACTTGCGCCAGCAGATTGGCGGGCAATACCGGATGAGCTTGTCCCAGCCGTCGACGCCGTAATTGCTCGCGCGTTCGCCTTCAGCGCGTGTGAAGGGGATATCCCGCCAGACCGGCTTCCAGGGCCTTCCTGCCAGCGGGCTGGAGCATCGCGACCCGCCGCTGGCGTGGATTCGAGCCCGGCCCGCCGCGGCCGCTGCGGCGAACGGTATCGAGGCGGGAAACCTCTTCGTGGTGGCGGTCTACTTGGCGATATCGGCCCGATAGACCACGTAAGAAGTATTGTCGTACTCCAGACGCACGTTCTGGCCGACCTTGACGTCCGAGAACTCAAGCGGTGCCACCTGGCTCTCGAAGATGTAGGGCTGGCCGCCGACGACCACGGTCTTGCTGGACGGCTCCACCTGCTCGACCTTGCCGACGACCTCGTCGGCCTTGGCGATACCGGCGCCGAGCAGCAGCGGCAGGGCGATGACGGCGGCGAGAGACTTGCGCATCGTGGATCTCCTTGCGAACACCTGTTCGCGCTTGGTTGCTTCCATCTTCCGGCGCGGCGATGCGGACCGTCTACAAGTCCCCCACGCACGGGACCGACCGCGTTGTCGACCCGCCACCGTTCCGTGGCCCGAATACTGTGCTAGGCGCGGCTCGCCTTCTTTCGAGAACGCATCCGTTCTTGCCGTCGTGCACGGCCTCGCGACCTCCCCGTGGCGGTGCCAGCGGCGACGATCGGGCGGGGGCCGAGCGACCGCCCGGGACCCCAGGCGGGGTTGAAGGCCCGAGCGCCGGAGACGGCCCCGATTTTATGTGTGCATATCGGTCGAATTCTTGCTCTAGCTCGGTGGAGCGCGTGCAGCGAGGGTCCGCCCGAGCTGCCGGCAGGAAATATCCGGGCGAGCCGGGGCCGGTCGTGGTGCGGCCCGCCAGACGGCGGCCGAGATAACGGGCATCGCCGCGGCGACCCGGCAGGGAGGGAAAGAATGGTGCGTTTTGCGGTGCTCGGCTGCGGCCGGATTGGGCGCATGCACGCGCGTAACATCAAGGCGCATCAGCGGGCCGAGCTGGTCGCGGTCTTCGACGTGGTAGGGGACGCAGCCCGGGCGACCGCGGCCGAGCTGGGTGCCAGGGTGCTGGCCTCGGTCGACGAGGCGCTGGCCGACAGCGGAATCGACGCGGTCTTCATCGCCTCCTCAACCGACACCCATGTCGACCTGCTCACCCGTGCGGCCAAGGCCGGCAAGGCGGTCTTGTGCGAGAAGCCGATCGACCTCGACCTGCAGCGCGTCGACGCTTGCTGGGCGGAGATCGGCGGGTTCGATCCTCTGGTCATGGTGGGCTTCAACCGACGCTTCGACCCGTCGTTCAAGGCGCTGCGCGACCGGGTGCAGGCGGGCGAGATCGGCACGTTGGAGCAGGTGGTGATCACCAGCCGCGATCCGGCCCCGGCGTCAGCGGACTATCTGAAGGTCTCGGGCGGGCTGTTCCGTGACATGACCATCCACGATTTCGACATGGCCCGCTACCTGGCGGGCGACATCGTCGAGGTGCAGGCGATGGGTGCCAACCTGATCGACCACGGGATCAAGGAGATCGGCGACATCGATGCCGCCATGATCGTGCTGCGCGCGGCATCCGGGGCGCTGGTCCACATCAACAACAGCCGCCGCTGCGCCTACGGCTACGACCAGCGGGTCGAGGCGTTCGGCGAGAAGGGCATGCTGCAGGCCGGCAACCGCCGCCCGACCACGGTCGAGGCCTGGGGGGCCGAACGGACCGCGGCGCGGGACCCGGTGCTGCATTTCTTCATCGAGCGCTACCGGGAGGCCTACGACGCCGAGATCGACCACTTCGTCGACTGTGTCGAGCAGGGCAAGAGGCCGCTGGCCGGCTTTGCCGAGGGGCGCGAGGCGCTGCGGCTGGCGGAGGCGGCACTCGAAAGTCTGCGTGCGGGGCAGGTGGTCCGGCTCGACCGGTAAGGCGCCGTCGGTGCGCGACGGCACGATCGGGGGAGGCATCGGCATGGCGGCCGCAGGGCTGACGGCGGCGCAGGCGATAGCGCGCTATCTGGCTGCGCCGCGCACGCTGCTCGATGGCCGTGAGGCGCCGCCGTTCGCGGGCGGCTCGCCGTGTTGCGCGAGCTGTGGCGCGCCAGGAGCCCCAGCGGCTGCAACGTGGAATACGGCTTCTCCTGCATGCGGCACGAGATCGCCGGCGGACTCGACGTGAAGATGGCGCTGCCGGAGCGTGAAATATTCATCATGGTCGACGACGGCAGCTACATGACGCTGATCACCGCGCTGCAGACCCCGATCATGCTCGGCCAGAAGCCGATGCCGACTGTACTCGACAATCGCGGCCATGTGCGCAGCATGGGCGCGGAAGCCGTCGGGGCCAGAGAACGAACCCAACAAGGTGGGCAAGATGAGCGTCAAGCTGGGTACCAACCCGATCGCCTGGACCAACGACGACATGCCGGAGCTCGGCGGCGACACGCCGCTCGAGACCTGCCTGAAGGAAGCGGCCGAGGCCGGTTTCGTCGGCATCGAGAAGGGCGGCAAGTTCCCGAACGACGCCAAGGAAATGCAGGCTGTCCTCGGCAAGTACGGGCTCGAGCTCGTCTCGGGCTGGCACAGCGGTGATCTGCGCACGCGGTCGGTCGAGGCCGAGATCGCGGCGATGCGGCCGCATTTCGAGCTGCTCAAGGCCTGCGGCAGCAAGGTCCTGGTCTGGGCCGAGACCGCCGGCACCGTGCAGGGCCAGCGCGACGTGCCGGTGGCGGACCGGCCGGTGATGAGCGAGGCAGAGTGGCCGGGCTATCTTGAGCGCATTGGCCAACTCGCCGACTGGATGGCCGCCAACGGCGTGGCCATGGCTTTTCACCATCACATGGGCACGGCAATCGAGCGCGCCGCCGAGGTCGACCGGTTGATGGAGGGTACACCCAACTCGTTGGGCCTGCTGTTCGATACCGGCCACCTCACCTTCGCCGGCGACGATCCAGCGCCGGTGGCCAGGAAGTGGGCCAAGCGGATCAACCACGTGCACATGAAGGACGTGCGCCCCGACGTGCTCAAGCGCGTGCGCGAGGAGCGTTGGAGCTTCCTCGATGCGGTGCTGAACGGTGTCTACACGGTCCCCGGCGACGGCTGCGTCGACTTCGTGGCAGCCCTGCAACCGATCGCCGATGCCGGCTATAGTGGCTGGCTGATCTGCGAGGCCGAGCAGGACCCGGCCAAGGCCCATCCGCTGACCTATGCCAGGAAGGGCTATGCCACGATCAGGTGCACGGCCGAGAAGGTCGGCCTGCAGCTCACCTGAACACGACAAACACGGGAGGTCGCGCCATGCCGACCCAGATCCAGCATTTCATCGGCGGCTCGTTCGTGCCCGGTAAGAGCGGCCGCACGGCACCGGTGTACAACCCGGCGACCGGCGAGCAGGAGGGCACGGTGCCGCTCGCCAGTGCGGCCGAGGTCGACGAGGCGGTGGCACTCGCGCGAGCGGCGTTCCCGGCCTGGGCTGCGACGCCACCCTTGCGCCGCGCGCGAATCCTGAATCGCTTCCTGCGACTGCTCGAGGAGAGCGAGGCACGCATCGCCTCCGCCATCACGGCCGAGCATGGAAAGGTCTATTCCGATTCGGTGGGCGAGCTGGCACGCGGCATCGAGGTGGTCGAGTTCGCGACCGGGGCACCGCAGCTGCTCAAGGGCGAGATGACCGAGAATGTCGGCACCCGAGTCGACAGCCACTCACTGCGCCAGCCCCTGGGCGTCGTCGCCGGGATCACGCCCTTCAACTTCCCGGCCATGGTGCCGATGTGGATGTTCCCGGTAGCGCTCGCCTGCGGCAACTGCTTCATCCTCAAGGTCTCCGAGCGGGTCCCGTCCGCATCGTTGATCCTGGCCGAGCTGCTCAAGGAGGCCGGGCTGCCCGACGGCGTGTTCCAGGTGGTGCACGGCGACAAGGAGGCGGTTGATGCCATCCTCCACCATCCGGGCATCGCCGCAGTGAGCTTCGTGGGCTCCACGCCCGTTGCGAGGTACGTCTACACGACCGCTACCGCCAACGGTAAGCGCTGCCAGGCTCTGGGCGGGGCCAAGAACCACATGATCATCATGCCCGACGCCGACCTCGACATGGCGGTCGACGCGCTGATGGGTGCCGCCTACGGCGCCGCCGGCGAGCGCTGCATGGCGATCTCGGTGGCGGTGCCCGTTGGCGACCAGGTTGCCGATGCGCTGGTCGAACGGCTCGTGCCCAGGATCCGGGCGCTGAAGATCGGCCCCGGCACCGACCGCGAGGCAGAGATGGGGCCGCTGATCACCGGTGCGCATCTGGCCAAGGTCAGGGGTTACATCGACCAGGGCGTGGCCGCGGGGGCCGAGCTCGTCGTCGACGGCCGCGATTTCAAGATGCAGGGCTACGAGGACGGCTTCTTCATCGGCGGCTCGCTGTTCGACCGCGTCACCAAGCACATGACCATCTGGCAGGAGGAGATCTTCGGGCCGGTGCTGTCGATCGCCCGGGCCGGGGACTATGCCCAGGCGGCCGACCTGATTGCCGGCCACCCGTTCGCCAACGGCACGGCCATCTTCACCCGCGACGGCGACGCCGCGCGCGAGTTCGCGCACCAGGTCGAGGTCGGCATGGTCGGCATCAACGTGCCGATTCCAGTGCCGATGGCCTTCCACAGCTTCGGCGGCTGGAAGCAGTCGCTGTTCGGCGACCACCACATGCACGGGCCCGAGGGTGTCCGTTTCTACACCCGGCTGAAGACCATCACCTCGCGCTGGCCCACCGGCATCCGCGCCGGTGCGGACTTCGTCATGCCGACCATGCGGTGAACACCATGAACATCTGCATGGTCGGCTACGGCATGATGGGGGTCTGGCACAGCGAGGCGCTGCTGCGGACCGACGCCGTGCTGCACACCGTGGTCGGGCGCCGGCCCGAGGCGGCCAGGGAGTTCGCCCAGCGCTACGGCTATCGCAAGGTGCAGGGCACGCTGGAGGAGGCACTGGCCGATCCCGAGATCGACGTGGTCATCCTGGCCACGCCCAGCGACCAGCATGAGGTCCAGGCGATCGCCTGCCTGGAAGCCGGCAAGCACACGCTGATCGAGATCCCGATCGCGATGAGCGCGGCCGGTGCTGCGCGGGTGGTCGCCGCCGGCGAGAAGAGCGGCAAGGTCTACGGCCTGTCGCACCCGATGCGTTTTCGCAAGCAGCGCGAGGCCCTGCTCGCCCGCACCCGGGCCGGCGAGGAAACGATCCGCCACATCGCCGGGCGGTTCTTCATCAAGCGGCTCGTCAACATTGGCGCCACCGGCTACCAGCGCAGCTGGACCGACAACATTCTCTGGCATCATTTCTGCCACTTCGTCGATCTCGGCCTGTATCTGTTCGACGGTGCCCCGATCCGGCGCGTACAGAGCCATTACGGCCCGTGCCACGAGCGCACCGGCATCCCGATGGAGTGCGTGGTGCTGGTGGAGACGGAAGCCGACCAGTCGCTGCTGGTGCACGGCTCCTACCACGCGACCTACCGCTTCTATGACAAGCTGATCGTCACCGACCGCGACACGTATTTCTACGACATACTTGCCGGTACCTTGCGCACCGGTGAAGGCGAGGTGGCGATCGAGGACGAGCAGACCAACGCCGCGCGGATCATCACCGACTTCATCGCCGCCGTGCGCGACAACCGCCCGCCCCTGGCCTCCGGCCCGTCGGTGCTGCCGGCGATGCGGGTGCTGCAGCAGGTCCAGGACGAATGGGACGGCCGCTACGGCGCCCAGTCGATCCCCGGCCGGCCCCTGGATTGAGAGGAGCACCATGACGACCAGGAAAACGCCCGAGCAGCTGCGCTCGCACCGTTGGTTCGGCGTGCACGACCTGCGCGCCTTCGGTCATCGCTCGCGGATCCGGCAGATGGGCTACGGGCCGGAGGATTATGCGGGCAAGCCGGTGATCGGGATCATCAACACCTGGTCCGACATCAACCAGTGCCACGCGCATTTCAAGGAGCGGGTCGAGGACGTCAAGCGCGGGGTGTTCCAGGCCGGCGGCTTTCCGTTGGAGCTGCCGGCCATCTCGCTCAGCGAGCCATTCGTCAAGCCGACCACGATGCTCTACCGCAACTTTCTGGCGATGGAGACCGAGGAGCTGCTCAGGAGCCACCCGCTGGACGGCGCGGTGCTGATGGGCGGCTGCGACAAGACCACGCCCGGGCTGCTCATGGGGGCGATCTCCATGAACCTGCCGGCGATCTACGTCCCGGCCGGGGCCATGCTGCGCGGCAACTGGCACGGCAAGATCCTGGGCTCGGGCTCGGACAGCTGGAAGTACTGGGCCGAGCTGCAGGCCGGCAACATCACGATGGCCGACTGGAACGACATCGAGAGCGGCATCGCCCGCTCGGCCGGCATGTGCATGACCATGGGCACGGCCGCCACCATGACCGCCATCGCCGAGGCCATGGGCTTCTCCTTGCCCGGCGCCTCGTCGATCCCCGCCCCCGATGCCGGCCATCCCCGAATGTGCGCCGATTCCGGCCGGCGGATCGTCGAGATGGTCTGGGAAGACCTCAAACCGTCCGACATCATGAGTGCCAAGGGCGTCGACAACGCGATCCGCTGCCATCTGGCCATGGGCGGCTCGACCAACGCCATGATCCACGTCGTGGCGATGGCGCGCCGCGCCGCGATCCCGCTTACCTTGCAGCGCTTCGACGAGCTGGCGCAGCAGATCCCGGTGCTGGCTGACGTGCGGCCGTCGGGCAAGTACCTGATGGAGGACTTCTTCTACGCCGGCGGGATCAGAGCCCTCCTGGCCCAGCTCGTGGACGAACTCGACCTGGACTGCCCAACCGTCAACGGCAAGACCATCGGGGAGAACATCGAAGGTGCCGAGGTCTACAATCCTAAAGTGATCCGTACCTTCGCCGACCCGGTGGCCAAGGAGGCCACGGCCATCCTCTACGGCAACCTCGCCCCCGACGGGGCGGTGATCAAGCCGTCGGCGGCCGACCCGCGCTTTCTCAAGCATACCGGCCCGGCGCTGGCGTTTGAGAGCTATGACGAGATGGCGAAAGCCGTCGCCGACGAGGAGCTGGACGTCACCGCCGACCACGTGCTGGTGCTCAAGAACGCCGGCCCGGTGGGTGCGGGCATGCCGGAGTGGGGCATGCTGCCGGTGCCAATCAAGCTGCTCAAGCAGGGCGTGCGCGAGATGATGCGCATCTCCGATGCCCGGATGAGCGGCACCTCCTACGGTGCCTGCATCCTGCACGTGTCGCCCGAGGCCGCGATCGGCGGGCCTTTGGCCCTGGTTCGGACCGGCGACCTGATACAGGTCGACGTCGAGGCCCGCCAGGTCAACCTGCTGGTGGCCGAGGACGAGCTACAGCGCCGCCGCGCCGCCTGGCGGCCCAAGCCGCTACCGCCGCGCGGCTATGGGCGGATGTATGCCACCCACATCCAACAGGCCCACGACGGCTGCGACTTCGACTTCCTGCTGGGCACCGAGCCGTTACCCGAACCCGAGATTCACTGAGGCGGAACGCCGTGAGCCGGGGCGATGTGGCAACACGCCATAGCTGGGCGTCGACATGACGGCACGGGCTCCATGAAGGCCATCTGATTGCGGCCGCAGCAATCGGCAACAATACAAGGAGGTACTCGCGATGACAGTCAATGTCGGGGTCATCGGCGTCGGCATGATCGGCCAGGATCATATCCGCCGGCTGACCAGGGTTCTGGCCGGCAGCGCGGTGGTCGCGGTCGCGGATGCCGACGTCGCGCGGGCCAAAAGCGTGGCCGAGAACATCCCGAGCGCCATCGCCCATGCGACCGGCGAGGAGCTGATCAACGACAACGGGGTCGATGCCGTCGTCGTCACGTCCTGGGGTCCGACCCACGAACCCTACGTGCTGGCCAGCATCGCGGCCGGCAAGCCGGTTTTCTGCGAGAAGCCGCTGGCGACGACGCAGGAGGCCTGCTGGCGCATCATCGAGGCCGAGATGGCGCATGGTAAGCGGCTGGTGCAGGTCGGGTTCATGCGCCGCTACGACGCTGCCTACAAGGCGCTCAAGGAGGTGGTGAGCAGTGGGGCCATCGGCACGCCGCTGATGATGCACTGTGCCCACCGCAACGCCTCGGTGCCCTCGCACTACACCAGCGACATGGCCATCAACGACACCGCGGTTCACGACGTCGACATCGTCCGCTGGCTGCTCGACGACGAGGTGGCGGCCGCCTCGGTGCTGGTGCCGCGCCGCAACAGCCGGGCCGGTGACCTGCGCGACCCGATCTATATCCTGTTCGAGATGGCCGACGGCGCGCTCGTCGACGTCGAGGTATCGGTCAACATCGCTTACGGCTATGACATCCGCGGCGAGATCGTGGGCGAGGCCGGCGTCGCCGAGCTCGCCGAGAGCAATACCGTGTTCGTGAAGCGTGAGGGCTCGTTCGGCGGCCGCGTGCCGGAGGACTGGCGCGACCGCTTCATCCGCGCCTTCGATACCGAGTTCCAGGAGTGGCTGCTGGCCGCCGCCAACGGCACCGCCACCGGACCCAGCGCCTGGGACGGCTATGCCGCCACGGCGGTCTGCGACGCGGCCCTGGAAGCCCTGCAGACCGGGACGCGCAAGACCGTGTCGCTGCGCAAGCGGCCGGACTTTTACGCCAACGCCTAGCTTGCCACGGAAACGGTGCCAGAT
>JAPJRA010000041.1:0-11612 GCA_030824835.1 Geminicoccaceae bacterium
GTCCCGGGCGGGAAGTCCTTGGGCAAGAGACGCTACTGGCAGCCGGTCCGGAGCAGGTAGAAGATGGCGTTGACCACCGCGCGGGTATCGACCCGCCGCGGGCGGCCTCCGGGTCGCGCCGGCGGAATATGTCCCTCGATCAGCGCCCACCGTCCGTCGCTCAGATCTGAAGCGTAGCCTGTTTCCATCACCGCCGACCTCCTGCTGGTTGCCCGCGTCACCCTATCCGATCCGCGCGGGCACGCGACTTCCCACACACGCTCTCAGAGGCGAGCTGGACATAATCGGGCCCGATCGGGCGCCGTCAGCGAGTGTTGCGCAGCCCGTCCGGCTCGTCGGGATCAACTGCCTCGTTGACCACGTCCCAGGAATGAAGCCTGCTCGCATAATGGTCGACGACCGTTTGGACGTGCGTCGTCAAGCCGCTCACCGCGTTGCCATCGTCCACAATCTCCTCGAACCAAACCGGCAGCATCTCGTGCCAGACCAGGGTTTGGCCACGGAACGCGATGCCGTTCTAGGTCGCGAAAGCCAGTCGGCGATCAACTGCCGTAAAATCGTAGGCGTCCGGTGTCGGTGCCACGTGCCGCCATTTCATCTCGTATTCGGGCACGATCACGCCGCAGTTCGCAGCAATGAGGCGGCCATAGACGGGCGTCGTCTCAATCAGCGGACCGACCGCGGCGCCGAACAACCGCCCATTCTCGCGGGCAATGCCGTCGAGCGAGCGGCCATCCTCGCCGTGCGCCGCGGCGTCGAATCCGGGTGGCACGATACAACCGCTCGTCAAGGCGCCCGCACAGAACGCGGCGCCGATCATGGTCCGTCAGGCCCGAGGCGGCCCTGCGTTGCTCCATCACGGCTGCCCTTCACGCCACCCGCAATTCAGGCCTTATCATCTAGACTCCGTAACCGTAAAACCAAAAATTGAAATGTCTCGAAGCGGAGCTGCCCATGCCATTCGCCGCCGTCCACGCGAAGCACCGTCGAGGGCCAGGGCGGTGCGCCTGCGCAGCCGTCGTGCTTCTGCTCGGCATGGCCGGCTCACTGGCGGCGCAGTCGTCAGCGCCGCCGGGAACGGTTCATCCCGAGCTCTGGCCGGCATTGCCGTCACCCGTGCCCGACGAGGCCGTGGAGCGGCTCGTGACCGAGCGGCTGAGCCAGCTGACGCTGCAGGAGAAGGTCGGCCAGATCATCCAGGCCGACATCGCCAGCATCGTGCCTGACGATCTTCTGACCTACCCGTTGGGCTCGATCCTCAACGGCGGCAGTTCGTCGCCGGAACGCGACGAGTACGCGCCACCCCAAGCGTGGCTGGCTCTTGCAGATGCGTTCTACGATGCCAACGCCCGTCGGCCCGGTGCCAAAATCCCGCTGCTGTGGGGCACGGATGCCGTGCACGGGCACAACAACATCGTCGGCGCCACGATCTTTCCGCACAATATCGGGCTCGGAGCCACCCGCGATGCCGACCTCGTCCGTCGTATCGGCGAGGCCACGGCCGAGGAGGTGGCGGTGACCGGCGAGGACTGGACGTTCGCACCGGCTGTCCCGGTCGCGCGCGACGATCATTGGGGACGAACGTACGAAAGCTACTCCGAGGACCCGGCGGTGGTCGTGGAGCTGGGTGCCGCGCTGGTCGAGGGCCTGCAGGGCAAGCTCGGCACGCCCGCCTTCCTGGGGCCAGGTCGCGTTGTTGCCACCGCCAAGCATTTCCTGGGTGATGGGGGCACGTTCGGGGGCAAAGACCAGGGCGACAACCGTGCATCGGAAGAAGACCTGCGCAACATTCACCTACCTGGCTACGTGGCCACGTTGCGCGCCGGCGTGCAGACGGTGATGGCCTCCTACTCAAGCTGGCAGGGCCGCAAGATGCACGGCAGCGTCGATCTGTTGACGGGCATCCTGAAAGGCCGTCTCGGCTTCGACGGCTTCATCGTCGGCGACTGGAACGGTCACGCGCAGCTTCCGGGTTGCACCAAGAGCGATTGCTCAGCCGCGATCAATGCCGGCGTCGACATGCTGATGGCGCCGGACGGTTGGAAGGACCTCTATGCGCGGACGTTGACCGAGGTCGAGGCCGGCACGATCAGTGGGCACCGGCTAGACGACGCGGTCCGGCGCATCATGCGGGTCAAGGCCCGCGCCGGCCTGTTCGACAAGCCGCGCCCTTCCGAGCGGCCGCTGGCCGGCCGGTTCGAGCTGCTCGGCTCGCCCAAGCACCGCGCACTGGCGCGTCAGGCCGTGCGCGAATCGCTCGTCCTGCTGAAGAACGAAAGCGGCGTGCTGCCGCTGCCGCCTGCCAAGCACGTGCTCGTGGTCGGCACCAAGGCCGACGATATCGGCGCGCAAAGCGGCGGGTGGAGCCTGACCTGGCAAGGCACCGGCAACACCAACGCCCGCTTCCCGCATGCCGAGTCGATCCTGGCCGGAATCAGGGCGGCAGTAACCGCCCAAGGCGGTGAGGTGACGTTCAGCCCCGACGGCGAGGAGATCGGAGCGGCCGATGTCGCCATCGTCGTCATCGGCGAAGGCCCCTACGCCGAAACCAAGGGTGACATCGCGACCACGAACTACGACAAGCTGCACGGCCAGGACGTGGCACTCGTCCAGAAGCTTGGCGGGGCGGGCATTCCCGTTGTGACCGTCTTCCTGTCGGGCCGGCCGCTCTGGGTCGATCCCATCCTCGACGCCTCGACGGCTTTCGTCGCGGCGTGGCTGCCGGGATCGGAGGGCGGCGGTGTGGCCGACATGCTGTTCGCCACACCCGACGGCAGGCCGGCACATGAATTCCGTGGCATGCTTTCATTCTCCTGGCCGAGCGAGCCCGATCAGGTCGTCAATGTCGGTGATCGGGGCACGACGGCGCCGCGGTTTCCCTTCGGCTTCGGGCTCACCTATGCCTCGACGGTGCCGGCACCGGCGGCGAGCTCGCCGTGAGGCGGCGCTCCATATTGCGGACCGTAGCCGCGGGCGGCGGCGTGCTGCTGCCGGTTTCGGCTTCCGCCCGAACTGGGCCCATCACCGCCGACAGCACGCTCGTCACGACCACGACCCCGGAGGTCGGCACCAGGTCCGGCAAGGTGCGGGGCTTCAAGCGCAACGGCGTCTATATCTTCCGGGGCATCCCCTACGCGGCCCCGCCGGTCGACGGGCTACGCTTCATGCCGCCGCAGCCGCCCACTCCCTGGACGGGCACGCGCGCCTCGCTGGCTTACGGGCCGGTCTGCCCGCAGCCCACCCGCTGGCGCAACGACTATCTCGCCTTCGTCTACGACTGGGACGAAGGCTACGCGCAGGAAAACTGCCTGTGCCTGAACGTCTGGACGCCGGGCCTCGGCGCCCACGACCAACGGCCGGTCATGGTCTGGCTGCACGGCGGCGGCTTCAGCGCGGGCTCGAGCCAGGAGCTGCCCTCCTACGAAGGCACCCGGCTGAGCCGGCGCGGCGACGTGGTCGTGGTCTCGATCAACCACCGTCTCGGGCCGCTGGGCTTCCTGAACCTGGGCGAGGACGCCACGGCCAGCGATTCGAACGCCGGCATGCTCGATATCGTGGCGGCCCTGCGCTGGGTACGGGACAACATCGCGGGCTTTGGCGGCGATCCGGGCAACATCACGCTGTTCGGCCAGTCCGCCGGTGGCTGGAAGATCGGCGCCTTGATGACCATGCCCGCGGCGCACGGCCTGTTCCACAAGGTGATCATCCAGAGTGGGTCGCTGCTGAGGTTGGGCGAGCCGGCTGACACGCAAGCACTGGCGCAGCAACTGCTGCAGGAGCTCGAGATCGCCGCGGACGACGTCGCCGCTCTGCGGGCGGTACCCGTCGCCCGATTGCTCGAGGCCGGCACGGCCGCCCGCCAGAAGCTCGCAGTGGCGCGCAGCGTGCCGACAGCCAAGATCACCTGGCAGCCGACGGTCGACGGCATGGCGATCCCGCGTCATCCATTCGATCTCGATGCCCCGGCTCTGGCCGCGGGCATCCCGATGCTCGTGGGCACGACCCGCAACGAGCGCAGCCCAAGCCTGGCCGAGCCATGGCTCGAATCGATGAGCCTCGACAAGGTGGTCGAGCGGCTGCGGTCCGAGCATGGCGAGCGGGCGCCTGCCATTGTCGACGCCTACCGTGCCGCCAATCCCGACGCCAAGCCCGTCGAGATCCTGTCCTTGATTCTCAGCCCGCGCGCAGATGCGATCCGGCAGGCGACGTTGCAGGCGGCGAACGGCTTGGCGCCGGTCTATCTCTACTGGTTCGCCTGGAAGACGCCGGTCCTGGACGGACGTCCTCGCGCGTTTCACTGTGCGGACCTGCCGTTCAGCTTCGACAATATCGAGCGGTGCGCGACGATGACCGGTGGTGGCGAGGATGCCTACCGGTTGGCAGCCCGCATGAGCGAGGCCTGGTTGGCGTACGCGCGCACCGGCGACCCGAACCACCGCGAGCTGCCGGCCTGGCCGATGTTCTCGCCAGGGCAGGGACAGACGATGATCTTCGACAACGCGTGCAGCACGAGTGACGATCCCGACCGCCAGGAGCGGGAGGTGCTGCTCGGCGACAGGGCGGAAGATCCTTGAGACCGCCTCCGAGCATCCCATAAGCGCGGATGTCACGGCGCCGGATGCAGCTCCTTTTCGATCCTGGTGACGTTCGCGCCGCCTTCCTGTTCGTAGGTGAAGCCATCCATGACCGCGATCGCCATGGCCAGGCCGAGACCGCCGGTCGGCAGCGAATCAAGGGCCGCCGGATCATAGTCGAGCGCCGAATCGGCAAGCTCGATGGCCCAGGGCGGCACCGGCCGCCCTTCGTCGCGAATGACGATGCAGGCTCGGTCCGTCGAGCGCCGCAGCTCGAGCGTGATCGAAGCGACGATGCCCTCCACGTAGCCATGGCGAACGATATTGCTGACAAGCTCCACCAGCGCCATCTCGAGCTCGGCGCGGGCCGAAGCGAGGTCGGCTTCGGGAATGGCCGCCTCCAGCCACGGCCCCAGCCGGCGGGTCTCCTCGATGCGATTGTGCAGCACAAGCTTGGATAGATCGCCTTCATTCATCGCGGCGCGCTACCGCATCGAGGCGAGTGCCGCCGCGATGTCCGGAAATATCGGGAACACGCGGTCCATTCGGGCAAGCTTGAAGGTTGCGGCGACCGGCGCCTGTAGCCGACACACCATGACCCCCCCGCGCATCCCGGCGCGCTTGAGCAGGGTCACGAGCATGCCCAACCCGCTGGAGTCGATGAAGCGCACGCTGCCGAGATCGAGAACGAGCTGAGCCTTGCCGGTCTCGATCAGGTTGACGAGTTCCTCCTTCATCGGAAGACTGTTGACGGCATCGATCCGCTCCTCGTCGAACACCACGACCGATATGCCGGGTTGGGGATGCTCAAACTTCATCGGGCTCGCCTCCTCGTATTTCGACGACCAGCACCGAGATGTCGTCCTCGGGCTCCGGCTTCTGATGCCACACGGTCAATTGCTGCAACAGTGTCGTCAGCAAGGCCAGCAACGAGGCATTCGGCCCACCAAGTAAAAGCGGCACGAGACCTTCCTCCGAGAACGGTTCGCCTGCGGGCGACATGCACTCGTAAAGGCCGTCGGACGCGATGATCACCCGGTCGCCGGGTACGAGCACCACTTCGCCGTCTTCGTACTCGACGTCGGGCAGCATACCGACCGGGAACCCGCCGTCGCCCAGCCGCTCGATGGCGCCAGCCGAGCGGGCCAGCAAGGGCGATGGATGTCCCGCCTGACAATAGACGAGGCGGTCTCCGTCCTCGCTCAGGCAGGCGCAGAAGATGGTGAAGTAATCGCGCACCTCGTCGCCGCCCGACTGAAAGTGACGATTGAGGTCGGCCACGATCCGGCTCGGCGCCTTGGATACGCCCCCGTCCATGAAGCTGTCGGCGGTGAGCATGCGCGACAGCATCACGGAGAGCAGTGCCGCCCGCGTGCCATGCCCGGCAACGTCCAGCGCGTAGAGGCCGATCTCGCCCGTGGGCAGACGGAAATGGTTGAAGCAGTCGCCCGAGACGATCTGCGAGGGCATGAACAAGGAGGCGATGCGTGCAGGACCGTATTCGACCTCCTGTTGAGGCAGCAGTTCCATCTGCACGCTCGCGGCCGCATGCAGATCGTCGCGAATGACGGCGTAGGCTCGCGCCAGCTGCTCCGCACCCGCTCGAAGCCTCTGCTCGAGCGACACGATCCGGTGCGCCACCCGCAGGCGCGCCTCGAGCAACGTCCAGTCGATGGGCTTGGTCAGGAAATCATCGGCGCCGGCTTCCATCCCCTCCAGCAGATCCGCCCGCGAGGTGCGCCCCGTGACCAGGATGAAGTAGAGATAGCGACCGAGATCGCGCTCCCGGACCATGCGGCACAGGTCGATCCCGTCGATGCCCTCCATCATCCAGTCGCTGACCACGATCGAGACCGGCGCATGGAGTATCACGTCGAGCGCCTGCTTGCCATCCTCGGCCTCCATGACCGGGTAGCCCAGATGCTCGATCATGGTGCGCGCCAGCATTCGCTGGCTGTCGTCGTCGTCGACCACGAGGACGAGCGGCAGCTCGCCGTTCATGCCGTCGTCCCCGGCCGCGGACGCCGCCAGCGCCTGCTCGATCACGCTCACTGGCGTGGGCCTTCGGGCTTCAGTGCCAGGAGCCGCTCCAGAACCTCGGCCCCGGCCACCCCTGTGGGCTGCAGCCCGTTCCGCTGCTGGAAGCTCTGGATGGCCTGCCGTGTGCGCATGCCGAGGATGCCGTCCGCCGGCCCCGGATTGTAGCCCGCCTCGCGCAGCGCCGCCTGGATGGGCAACACCAGCGCTGGGTCATCCACGCCCGCAGGCGCCGCCGACGGCACAGCCGTCGGACTGCTCGCCGGAGCTGGCGCCGGCTTGGCGGCCGCAGGCGATGACGCGGGCTTCTTTTCCAGCCCGCCGCTGTTGGCCTTGCGGTAATCGTCGATGAAGCGGTCGATATAGTAGACGAACGTCGCGAGTTCGGCGCCCCGGTCTTGCCCTGCCCGGGAAAGCCCACCGTCACCCCAGGTACCGGTGATCATGTGGAGCGATGGATCACGCGCCAGAACCACCTCCTGCCGCAGGCTCAAAAATACCCGGAAGTCGCACCCCTTCGCCGGATCACCGTTGGTGAGATAGAGTTCGAGTCGCGGCTTGCCCGGCGTGTTCTCCACCTCCTGCTCGGTCAGCAGGCGAATACCGGCCAACTTCAGCCGCTCGGTGCCGGCATCCAGCACCTGTTTCTGCAGCCGACCCTTGAGCGCCGGCGGCTCGGACAGGTAGCCCGTGAACAGAAGAACCCCCGGCAGTCCGCGCAGGCTGCCGACGGGTGTGGTCATGGCCGATGTCGGCAGCGGTGCGCAGGCGCTGCCTGTGTCCGCCGTCGCCGCCTCGGACACGCCGCCTGCCGGCGACTGCTGCTTGGCCGTGGACTGGGCAGCGGCCAGCGGTGTCAGCGGTATCGGCGCGGCAGGTGTCGCGGTCGCCGTTGCCGGGGACGCGCCTGCGGGCGGGGACGCCGGCTGCGGCGCGTTGTTGTCGCTCGACGACGAGTTCTGCGCGGCCAGGGCTGCTCCGGCCAGCCCGGCGGCGGCCGTCGCGGCGGCGGTCGCACCGGACAGGTCCGGCGAGCCGACGGCGCTCGGGGCATCGATCGAGAGCGGTTCGGACTTTGCGGCGAGAGCCGAAACGGCGTCGGCCCCGTCTCCCGCGTCGGAGGCGCCCGGCGGCGGCTCGTCCACCTCCGCTTCTGGAGGCGCTGCCGCCGCCGGCGCCTCGGCCGGCAGGTCCATGGGCCGATAGGGGTTCGCATCGGCTCGAAGATCGGGCGCCTGACCGTTCTCCACCCAACGGATGTAGCGTGCGACCGTGCCGATACCGGCAATGGGTACGGGCGCGCCGCCAGATTCGGGCTGCAGCTCGGATGCGGCTAGAAGCTCACCCACGTGGGCCGGCGCCGACAGCTCCGCCAGGGTCAATGCCGGGCCGCTCTCGTCGCCGGGACGGAAGCGGCCCTCCGGGTTGGCGTTCTCGATCTCGATCGCCGGATAGCCACCGGCGTCGACCCGTAGCACGACCGGCCCGCGCTTTCCCGTGCAGTCGATCGGCTGCGGCGTGCAGACGATCTCCCAGTAATCCTCGTCCAGCCGCTCCGAGGCGCCGAACCGGGCGTAGCCGTCGGGATCGAAGCGATACTGCAGACCGGCGACCGTGCCGGACTGGTAGGTGTCCCAGCCGACCGGCCCGCGCAGCAACAGCTCGTTCTGCACACTTCCGGCCACGAACGGGACGGCCGTGTCGACGATGGCTTGCTGGGCCGAGGCCAATGAACCAGTGCCGGCCCAGACGAGGCCGGCCATCACACCCGGGCCCGCCCAGCGCAAGCGACCCTGCACGGCTACTGACCAGAGCTCACGGTTGCCAGCCAGGGCGGTGGATCGGGCAGGTTGCGCCGCGAGCGGATCTCGGTGTCCCGATACTGGGTGAACCAGATCTCGACATTGTTTTCCTTGGGCGGGGTCAGGATCCTGCCCTCGGCCTTGTAGAGCATAGCCGCCAGCAAGATGCCGTTATTGTTGGCGGTGAACACCTGCATCGGCCCTCCACCGTTCTCGAGCAGACCCTCGTAGAAGCCGCTCGCCGGGTCGTAGAGGTCGGAGATCGCGCTGAAGAGCAGGTCCGTATAGGGCGTATCCCATAGCGCCCACATGCCGAACGCAGCCTTCGTCGCGATGGCGGCATAGTCGGGCGCGTAGTCGCCGCGCGGGGTTACCGTGTTCCACGGGTAGCCGTTCGCAAAGATCGTGTCGTAGACGAAGAAGGGGCCGCCCTTGACGTTGTGCTCGCTGCGGGCGGTCATGAAGCCCGTGTTCTTGTAGCGCCGCTCCTGCACGAGGTAGATCCGGTCGGCGAAGGCGGCTCGCCAGCCGTCGGTATGGGTCGCATCATCCGACGCATAGTCCCCGGGCAAGTCCCAGTTCAGCTCGAGCCCGTCCAGCACGTAGCCCTCGGTGACGACGTAGTTGCTGGTTTGGAACACGCGCGGGTCGCGCGCATCGTAGGGTACGTCGACGCCGAAGATCGGGATCGTCGCGAACGGCTGCGGACGTCGCGCCGCCACCGGGGCGAAGCCCCAGAGCATGAAGCCCTTGGCACTGTACTCCTCGTAGCCGAGCCGGCCTTCCTGCGGGTAGGCGAGCTCCCCCTTCTTGTTGACATGGGCGCCGCGCAGCCAGCCGTCCTTGTCCACCACGTTGCTGTAGTCCCAGCGCAGCAGCACGGAATCGATCGAGTTGCCGAGATAGGGGTAGCGGTTCTTGAGGATTCGCATCCAGATCAGGAAACGGCCAATGTCGAGTCCCGAAAAGCCGATCTCGCCCGGCTTGTTCGCATAGTCGACCATCTCCCCGGTCTTCGTGTTGTACACTTTGTTGGGTAGCTGACCGCGAAACAGCTTCATGGTCTTGAAGGTTGCCAGCAGCTTGTACATGCGGCTGTCGAACTCGACCTTGTTGATGATGCCGAGCTCGTAGGCGGCGACGGCGCCGCTGACATAGGATGCCGTGTCCCAGAGCGTGGTCGAGGGATAGGAGCCCACCGAGTTGGCGAGGCCCGTATCGGCCTGGGTGAAGGTCGCGAAATAGGTCCAGGCAGCCCGCGCGATGCCCATTTCCTGCTCGGTCAGGGGCCCGTGACGGCTCTTGTAGGGCCGAACAAAGGATCCTTCGCCACCCTCCTCGACCGAGACGGGCTTGGTGGTCTCCTCGGCCATGGCCGGCAGGTGCGGCATGAGCAGCAGCCATGCCAAGAGGGCCAAGAGCAGGCGCGATCGCGGCATTGGCTTCCTCATTGCGTCACAGGTCGCGTGGGCGTCAGCATCGGCCCGAAGGCGCGATAATGCAGGCTCTCCAGCAACACGGCGTTGGCGTTCGCCGTGAGCGTGCCGTTGGTGGCGCCGTCCGCCTCGAACCGTCCGGCGTACCAGCCCCGTTTCGGGTTGTTCAGCGGGTATACCTGCTCGAGCAGCTTGGCCGTGTAGGGCGTTGGAAACAGTGCCTGCCAGCCGAACACGGCCTTTGTGTCGAGAAAGCGCAACTTGTCGAAGCGCTCGCCCTGCGGCGATAGCACGGCCCAAGGGGCGCCGTTACCGACGACGCAATTGTAGAGAAAGAACGGCCGTGTCGGGACATGGTCCTCGCTGACCGCCGTGGCGATGCCGGTCCGCGTGAACCGGTTCTGCTGGGCGCGCAGCACCGCCCAGGCCAGCGCCCGAGAACGCTCGTCCAGCCCGAATTCGAGGCCACCCAGAACATAGGGCTCGCTCGTGGCGCAGACGTCGGCGCCGAAGTGCTTCGCATCGCGGCCGTCCACCGGCACGCGCACCCCTTCGACGTCGGCGAAATCCAGCGTGTCCGTGACCTCGAGGGCCACGAACGCATCCTGTCCGGCCAGCACCAGTCCTTTGGCGGCATATTCCTCGTAGCCCAGCCGCCCCTCCTGAAGCGGTGTGTCCGTGCTGTCCGGATCGGCCGTCGTGTGGAGACCCATCATCACCCCGTTGACGAGCAGCCGATCGAGGCGCCACCGCTGCCTGATCCGCTCGACCTGGGCCGCGTGCTCGGGATAGCCGCGCCTGACGACCTCAAGCGAGATCAGAAGCCTTGCCACGTCCAGCGCCGACCAGCCGATGCCCGAGGTGGTCGGCTTGCCGTTGTAATCGGTCATGGCGAGGGTACGGACGTCATAGGACTTGTTCGGCAGCGCGTCCTTATAGAGCGGCAGACGCTCGATCGAGGTCAGCGCCCGGGTGATGCCGGAATCGAAATGTGGGCCGTCGACGAGCTGCAGCCGCTGGGCCGCCACGAGCGCCATGAAGAACGAGCCGAGCTCCCAAGCCGTGGCGCTGTAGAATCCGTCCACGGAGCCCGGCAGGCCGGTATCTGGACGCGTATTGTTGACGAAATACTGCCAAGCGATCCGCCCCCATGCCAGCTGGTCGGCACGGAGCGGCGACGGCGACGGGCGGGGTGCCTCGCCCGCTGCTGCGAACATGGCCGCAATATCGGCGCTCGCGGCGAGGCGCGGCTCCGCCTCCTCCACCGCGGCCAGGGACTGCACGCCGATGATGATCGCGAAGCTGGTCAGCAGTGCCAGCAGGAACACGATATGCCCGCGAGCATGGCGGAGCCCGTCACGAAACCTCATGCTGCTGCATCCGCCAGACGCACGCTGCGCTCTCGGGCGAGGGATGCCTCGACCGTTGCCGGATCGTCCTCGCAGTAGAGCGCCGCCCCGACCATGGGCAGCAATGCCAGAACGTTGTTGATTCCCCAAAACAGGTTGGCCAGCAGGGCACCCAACTCGTAGTCCCGCAAACCCAGCTGCCAGCAGCTGAACGCGAACACGAGACTCCAGACGGTAAGCACGATGATTGCGAGCTGCGGCCACACTAAATGGAGGAAGTCCCCTTCCTGGCGCTCCTTGGGGGTTACCTTGAACTTGATCTCCTGGCCACGCAGGACGGTCCAGATGGCCCGCAGGTTGATCGGAAAGAACGCGATGTAGGCGGCCTTTGGCTTGTAGCCTGGAATGCCCCAG
>JAPJRA010000041.1:11622-12979 GCA_030824835.1 Geminicoccaceae bacterium
GGTCAGGACCATGGTCGCGAGCTCGTTCGCGATCAGGAACGGCAGCAGATACGCGAAGAACGTGTTCGAATAGGCTGCGACCGGGGCTACCGTGGTCAGCAGGTAGACGATCGGCGAGATCAGGAATATCGTGTTCCAGATCCCGCCCAGATAAGAATAGAACGTCGCTCCGTACATGATCTTTTGCGGTATCGTCAGGCCGAGGCGCGAGAAAGGGCCTTCGTGAAACAGGATGTCCAGGCTGCCGCCGGCATACTTGAACCTCTGGATGGTCCAGCTGAGCAGATCCTGCGGCGACAGCATCTTCGATTCGACATGAGGATGCTGCACCGAGCGCCAGCCGCGCTCGCGGTCCCCGTGCAGGATGAGCGAGGTGAAGATGTCCTCCGAGACGTGGAACTTGTAGGGTGTCAGCTCGACTCCGAGCGCCGCCTCCTGATAGATCGCCTCCTGTAGTGAGGGATCGAGCGACGACTCCTGCAAAAGCTCCAAGGTTTGCGCGATGGCCTTTTGCGCCTCGTCCTCGATCGCCAGGGCGTACTTGCGCAGCGCCGCTTCCATGACCGCGTCGCGGCGGTGGATGGAGCCGGCGCCGCAGCAGAAGGCGGCGTTGGCCCAGTTTCGCCGCCGCAGGATCACGTCGTAGAAGAGCTGCGGATCATTGACGAACGGGTCGTAGCCGACCTGGATAGGACCGGCCACCCGCTCGATCAGGCGTCCGAGCCACGCGCCGCAGGCGCCGAGCTGGCGCTGCAGCACGAGCGGCAGCGGTCGGCCCGGCGGCAGATCGTAAAACCATTGCGGCGTCTGCACCCATCCAACCTTGGGGTCGCGGAAATAGCCCAGCGTGCGTTCGAGAATGGTCGGGAACGGTCGCGTGTCGGCATCGCAGATCAGGATGAAATCGCCCGACGTGCGCTCCATGGCGTTGCGCAAATTGCCGGCCTTGTAGCCCTTGTTATTCGTGCGGGTGATGTAGCCCACGGCCTCCTCGGCAGCCACCGCCGCCATCGTCGGCCGCCGACCGTCGTCCAGGACGTGGATCCTCAAGTCGAGCGGATGCGGGTAGCGGATCGCCTTCGCGTCACGAATACCCAGACGGACGAGCTCGGGCTCCTCGTTGTAGGTGGCAATGAACACGTCGACCGAGATCGGGCGCTCGATCGCTTCCAGGGAGTCGCCGCAATCGCAAGGAAGGACCGGCGGCGGCCGGATCGGCGGGTCCGAGGTCCTCCACAGATTCACAGTGAAGAGGATCAAGCCGAAATAGGCGCAGGTCTCCGCGACCGCCATGGGTATGGAAAACCACAACGCCTCCAAATTGAGCGAGCTGGTCCAGCGCCACACGATGTAGGCG
>JAPJRA010000042.1 GCA_030824835.1 Geminicoccaceae bacterium
CCCTGATGCTCGTGCCCGGCCTGGGCGAACACTACGTGTTGCCGAGGATGCGCCTGCTCCTGGCGCTGATCTTGAGCCTGCTCGTTGCTCCGGCGCTGGTCGATGCGATGCCGGTGCTGCCGCGCGAGCCCCTGGCCCTGGCGCGCCTGGTGGCGCTGGAAGCGCTGGTGGGGCTGTTGCTCGGCTTCGTCGCCCGGCTCGCGCTGACGGCGATCCATGCCGGCGGCGCGCTGATCGCGATGCAGTCCGGCCTCTCCGCCGCCGCGATGTTCGACCCGAGCGAGGCCAGCCATGGCACCGTACCCGGCAGCTTCCTGGCGGCAGCGGCCCTCACCTTGCTCTTCGCCGCCGACTTCCACCACCTGCTGCTGCGCGCGGTTGCCGCCAGCTACGCGACCTTCCCGATCGGCGGCGCCGTCGACGCGGCCGCGGCCTCCAGCCTTCTGCTGCGTCTCAGCGCCGATGCCCTGGCCGTCGGCGTGCGGATCGCGGCGCCGATGATCCTGGCTGGGCTGCTCGTCAATCTGGGGCTCGGGGCCATCGGCCGCATGGTGCCGTCCTTCCCCATCTTCTTTCTGGCGCTGCCGGCCCAGTTGCTCCTGGCGCTGGTGGTGCTCGGGCTGTCCTTGCCGGAGGCGATGCAGTTGTTCGGCGGGGCCTTCATGAACGGCCTGGGCTGGCTGGACCGGGCCGGCTAGGCGTGGCCGAGGAGCAGGACCAGTCCCAGAAGACCGAGGCACCGACGCAGCGTCGGCTCGACGAGGCGCGCGAGCGTGGCCAGCTTGTTGTCTCCCGGGAGGTCGGCACACTGCTGCTGTTCGCTCTCGCTGCCGCGATGGTGGTCGCGGTGGCACCGCAAAGCGCGCGAACGCTAGCCTCGGCCGCTCGGATGCTGCTGGCCCAGCCCCATCTGTTGCCCACCGACGCTGCCGGATTGGCGCATCTGCTCGGAGGGCTTCTCGGCCAGTTGGCGGGAGCGCTGGCGCTACCGTTCCTAGCCGCGATGCTGGCGCCGATCGCCAGCGCGCTGCTGCAGAACGGCTTGGTCTGGACCATCGAACCGCTGCAGCCGAAGCTCGAGCGCGTGTCGCCGCTGGCCGGCGCCAAGCGGCTGTTCTCGACGCGCTCGCTGATCGAGCTCGGCAAGAGCCTGCTTAAGGTCGGTCTGGTGGCGACGGCGCTCTGCCTCCTGCTCCGACCCGAGGTGCCGGCCATCGTCGCGTCGGGGCGCCTGGAGGCCGGGCCGCTCCTGGTCCTCATGGTCGACCTCGTGTCGCGCAGCCTGATGGGGCTCGCCGCCGTTGCCGCCGTCATCGCCGCCGCCGACTATGCCCACCAGCATTTCGACTTCATGCGACGGATGCGCATGACACGCCGTGAGGTGCAGGACGACCACAAGCAGAGTGACGGCGATCCGCACATCAAGCAGCGCTTCCGGGCGCTGCGGCTCGAGCGCGCCCGGCGGAGGATGATCGCCGACGTGCCGCAGAGCACCGTGGTGATCGCCAACCCCACTCATTTCGCGGTGGCGCTCCGCTACGTCGCCGGCGCGACCGCCGCCCCGGAGGTCATGGCCAAAGGTGTCGACGCGCTGGCCCTGAAGATCCGCGAGATCGCGACCCAGAACCGGATTCCGGTGATCGAGAATCCTCCCCTGGCGCGCGCGCTCCACGCCGCTTGCGACATCGGCCAAATGATCCCGCCGGCGCACTACCAGGCGGTGGCCGAGATCATCTCCTATGTCCTGCGGTTGGGCGAGCGACGCTGACCGTCAGTGACATAAGCGAGTATCGCCGGCTTGCTTTGGCCGCTGCCGGCCAAGGCTGTGTTCACCAAGCGGCCGCATTCTCCGCTCCACGCCAACGCCATGGGCAGCAAGCGAACGCTGTCCCAGCCTGGAGCACGGCTCTTGCGCAGCTACCTTCTCACAGTTCTACTGCTTGGCGGCATGACCGCCCTGCAGCCGCTCGTGGCGGCGGCCGCCACGAGCGGCCTGCTCGGAACCGCGGAGGTCCGCGTGTCCTCCACGGCGCCACTTCCGCAGTGGCACCGCGTCATGCGAGGCGTTGCCATCGAGAACGAGGTGGTGCATGTCTGCGAGCTCGATCCCAAGCGATGCCCCAATCCAGCTGCCAGGGACTGGCTGGCGTTGCTGCGTGGGCTGGAGCACGCATCGCGCTGGCAGCAGGTCGAGGAGGTCAACCGCTTCGTCAACCGAGCCGTGTACAGGGCTGACATCGACAATTATGGCCTGCGCGACTACTGGGCGACACCGCTGGAGTTTCTCGCCAGATCCGGGGACTGCGAAGACTACGCGATCACCAAGTATCAATCCCTCCGCCGTCTCGGCGTGGCAGCCGAGGACTTGCGGCTGGTCGTGGTGCATGATATGATACGCGATCTGCCGCATGCGGTGCTGGCCGTCCTGATCAACGGTGCCGTCTACATTCTGGACAATCTCAGCGACACGATCCTCGAGCAGTCCAAGGTCGGGCAATACGTCCCTTACTATTCGGTGAATGAGAGCAGGCGCTGGGCATATCTGTCGGAGAGACCCCGGCTACCGGCATCGACAGGCCCATGAATGCGCACCTACGCAATCATAGATCGTTTCACAATTGCTATTGTTTCGACCAAAAATTGTAATAACATGAGAATCATGTGAAGATGTTGGAGTGCCAGGATGCGTGCCGTCGGCCTTTGCGGGCTGCTGCTCGGTCTGGCGGCAGTTATCCCCGTTTGGGCGCAGGAGCGCACGCTGACCTGGGCCTACCAGAGCGACGTCGCGACGCTGGACCCACATGCCCTCAACGAGACCTTCACGCTGGGGTTTCTCGGCAATGTCTACGAGGGCCTGACCCGCCGCGGTGCCGATCTCCGCATCGAGCCTGCGCTCGCCCAATCGTGGGAGATGCCGGAGCCGACCCGGTGGCGTTTTCATCTGCGCCAGGGCGTACGATTTCACGGTGGCGAGGCGTTTACGGCGGACGACGTCCTGTTCTCGGCGGTGCGGGCCCGACTCGGCGACGTCAAGGCGAGGCTGGCCGGGGTCCGCCGCATCGATCGGGTCGACGACTACACGGTCGACGTGACGACCGAGGCGTCCAATCCGCTGCTGCTGGCCGAGTGGGACACATGGTACATCATGGACCAGGGCTGGGCCGAGCGTATCGGTGCCGCCACTCCCGGCAGCATCAAGCAGGGTGGCAACGCGCCGGCCGCCCGCGAGTCTAACGGCACCGGGCCCTTCAAGATCGTCGATCGCCGCGCCGACGTCGCGACCACGGCGCTGCGCAACCCGGATTGGTGGGACACGAGCACCGGCAATCTCGACCGCGTGGTGTTCCGCCCGGTGACGCAGGGCACGACCCGGATCGCCGCCTTGCTGAACGGCGCCGTCGATCTCGCCTACCCGATACCGCTTCAGGATCTGGATCGGTTGCGGCGGACCCCCGGACTGGAGGTCCTGGTGGCGCCCGAAGTTCGCACCGTGTTCTTCGGCATGGACCAAGCCCGCACCGAATTGCGCTACTCCGACGTCAAGGGTGCGAACCCCTTGCGGGACCGCCGGGTCCGGCTGGCGATCTATCAGGCGATCGACGTGGAGGCCATCCGCGACAAGATCATGCGCGGCGCAGCCACGCCCACGGCCGAGCTCGTCGCTCCCGGCATTCATGGCAGTGCCACTGAGCTGAAGCGCTACCCCTACGACCCGGCCGCCGCCCGGGCCCTGCTTGCCGAGGCGGGCTACCCGAATGGCTTCGCCCTTGGTCTGGATTGCCCGAACGACCGCTACGTCAATGATGCGGCGATCTGCCAGGCGGTAGCCGCCATGCTGGCCAAGGTCGGCATCCGCGTGGCGCTGTCGATCCAGCCGCGCTCGCTGTTCTTCGCCAAGATCTTGGGCCAGGGCGGGTACGATACCAGCTTCTTCATGATCGGCTGGGCTCCCAACACCTTCGACAGCTGGAACGCCCTGTTCAACCTGGCACACAGCCGCGACGAGGCCTCGGCGGCCGGTGGCTTCAACATCGGCGGCTATGCCGACCCTCGCCTCGATGCGCTGATCGACACGGCAGCCGCCACGACCGATCCCGTGGCACGCGATGCCATGCTGGCCCAGGCATGGCGGCTGCTGCACGAGGCGGTGGCGTTCATACCCCTGCATCAGCAGCATATGGCCTGGGGCCTGCGTGATACTTTCCACGTGACGCAGCGGCTGGACGACCAGCTGGTGTGGCGTTTCGTGCGCAAGGATTGACAACCGGCGGGTCTCGACGTTCCTTCGCCCGCGCATTGCGGCTGCGGCCACACGGACCAGCGCTTCCGGGTGCCGTGACCATCGCCGCCAAGCCCCGTTGCCGCGAGATTCGCACCGACGATGCCAAGCTCCTCCGATTCTGAACTCGACGATTTGCGGCGCGCGGTGGATCGCCTCGACGAGGCCATGGTCGACCTGCTCGTCGAGCGCCTCGGCGCCGTCCGAGCGATCGCCGACCTCAAACGGCGCACCACGACCGGGCAGCCGGCGATCCGGCCGGGGCGGGAAGCCGTGATCCTGAGGCGGCTCGTGGCACGCGCCGGCGACGGGTTCCCGGCCGGTACCCTCGTGCGGATGTGGCGTGAGCTGCTGGCGGCAACGACCCGCGCCCAAGCTCCGCTCGCGATTGCCGCCTGCGTGCCTGCCGACCAGCCCGAGCTGTGGGACATCGCACGCGATCATTTCGGCTCCATGGCGCCGATCCAGCGCACCGAGGGCTGCTCGTACGCGCTGCGGCTCGTGGCGGACGGCGCCGTCCATCTGGCCGTGCTGCCGCTGCCAGGGGAGCGTGAGCCGTGGTGGTTGCAGCTCCTGGACAGCTCGATCCGCCCGCTCCGGATCCTGGCCCGGCTGCCGTTCGCATCGGCGACGTCCTATCCCGCGAGCAGCGGTGCCTATGTCATCGGCGCCATGGAGCCGGACCCTTCCGGCGCCGACATGAGTGTCCTCGCCCTGGAGACGACCCAAGAGGTCGGACGGGCGCGACTGCTGGCCGGCATCGGCGCCAGCTCCCGCTGGCTCGCTACGCAGCGCTGCCCCGACACGGGCCTCGCGCAGCATTTGATTGAGCTCGAAGGCTTCCATTCATCCAGGGGGCCTATTCCGACGGATGTCCTGTCGACAGCGCACGAGCATGTCTTGCGGAGCACGTGGCTCGGGAGCTATGCCCGGCCCCTGCCCACGGGCAACTGACGCCGTAAGGCATGGCAACACATTCAAGGTAGAACGATGCCTTCACCTCGGCCGCGGCCCGGCATTCTGGAAATCACGCCCTATGTCGGCGGGAAGGCCGACAGTGCCAGCACCAAGCCGGTCGCCAAGCTGTCGTCGAATGAAAGCCCGCTCGGCCCGAGCCCCAAGGCCATGCAGGCCTTTCGGGATTCGGCTGGTGAGCTGCATCGTTACCCGGACGGCAACTGCACGGCATTGTGCCAGGCGATCGGCCGGCGCTTCAACCTGGAGCCCGACGCCATCGTGTGCGGAGCGGGCTCGGACGAGCTGATCGGCCTGCTGGTGCGCGCCTATGCCGGCCCCGGCGACGAGGTCCTGTACAGCCGTCACGGCTTCCTGATGTACCCGCTGGCAGCATTGGCGGCGGGGGCGAACCCGGTGGCTGCGCCCGAGATCGATCTTCGGGCCGATGTCGACAGCCTGCTGGAGCACGTGACCTCCCGCACCCGGCTGGTCTTCATCGCCAACCCCAACAACCCGACCGGCAGCTACCTGTCGGCGGGTGAGCTGGAACGTTTGCGGGCCGGATTGCCGGAGGACGTCGTCCTGGTGATCGATGCGGCCTACGCCGAGTACGCGGATGCCGCGGACTACACGAGCGGATTGGAGCTCGCCCGCTCTAAGCCGAACACCGTCTCGATGCGCACCTTCTCCAAGCTGCATGGTCTGGCGGCGCTGCGTCTCGGCTGGATGACCGCGGGGCCGGGCATCGTCGATGTGATGCATCGCGTCCGCGGGCCGTTCAACGTCTCGCTGCCGGCCCAGGCAGCGGGCGTGGCGGCGCTCGACGACGTGGAGCATGCCGAGCTGGCGCGGGCTCACAACGGCCGGTGGCTGCCTTGGCTGAGCCGAGAGATCACCGCCCTGGGGTTGCGCGTCCATCCGAGTCAGGGCAACTTCATCCTGATCGAGTTTCCCGCCGGGGCCGGGCGCGATGCGGCTGCAGCCAATGCCTATCTCGAGGCCGAAGGCATCATCCCCCGCCAGATGGGCAGCTACGGCCTCGCCCAGTGCCTGCGCCTGAGCGTCGGCCGCGAGGAGGAGAACCAACGCGTCGTCGCCGCTCTGGCCGGCTTCGTTGCTGGACGGATGCACGGATGACACCGTTCAGCCGGGTAGCGTTTCTGGGCATCGGCCTCATCAACGGCTCCCTGGCGCGGGTGCTGCAGCGGCACGCCATGGCCGGTGAGATCGTGGCCTGCGCCAGGCACGAGGACACCCGCAATCGCGCGCTTGAGCTGGGCCTGTGCGGTCGCGCCGAGGCCGATCCGGCCGATGCGGTGCGAGGTGCCGATCTCGTCGTGCTCGGGGTGCCGCCGGCCGCCGTCGGCGTCGTCGCCGCCGCGATGCGGCCTGGGCTGGATCCGGCAGCCATCATCACCGACGTGAGCTCGATCAAGGCGCAGATCGTGCGCGACGTGGTCCCGCACCTGCCGACGCCCAGCCTGTTCGTACCCGGGCATCCGGTGGCAGGCACAGAGCACTCCGGCCCGGACGCGGCCTTCGGCACCCTGTTCGAGCGGCGCCGCTGCATCCTGACGCCGATTGAGGATACTGATCCGCTGGCGGTCGAGCGGGTGCGCGAGCTCTGGGAGCTGGCCGGCTCGATGGTGGATGTGATGACGCCCGAGCATCACGACCGGGTGCTCGCCATCACCTCGCATCTGCCTCACCTGATCGCCTACACCATCGTCGGCACCGTGGCCGATCTCGAGGAGGAGGCGCGCACCGAGGTGTTCAAATACGCCGCCGGCGGTTTCACCGACTTCACCCGCATCGCCGCCTCCGACCCCACGATGTGGCGCGATGTGTTGATCGGCAACCGAGAGGCGGTACTGGAGATGCTCGGCCGCTTCACGGAGGACATGGTGGCGCTGCAACGGGCGATCCGCTGGGGCGACGGCAAGGCGCTGTTCGACCTGTTCCAGCGCACGCGGGCGATCCGCCGCGGCGTGATCCAGGCTGGCCAAGCCTATGTCCGCGAGCCGCAGGTCGACGGCGACAAGGGCTGAGATGCCGTCCATGCCCGATGGGCTGGTCTGGTACTTCGGCTACGGCTCGCTGATGTGGAATCCGGGCTTCAGTCATGAGGCCTTCGAGCCGGCGGTGCTCGAAGGCTGGAGCCGAGCCTTGTGCATCTATTCGACGCATTATCGTGGCACCGCCGGCCGACCCGGTCTGGTGCTTGGTCTGCGCCCGGGTGGCCGCTGCATGGGGCGCGCCATCGGCGTGGCACCCGAACGCGAGCCGGAGGTCACGGCCTATCTGGATGCCCGCGAGTTGCTGGACAACTATGTCTATCGACGTGTGCGGCTGCCGCTTCTTCTCCAGGGTGCGGCCGAGTCCGTGTCCGGCTGGTGCTATGTCGCGAGGCCGGAGCACGACGACTATGCTGGCGGCCTCGACGAGGCTGCCGTGCTGCGGCACGTCCGCCAGGGCCACGGCTTGGCCGGTTCCTGCGCCGACTACCTGCACCAGACGGTGGCCCACCTGCGTGAGATGGGCATCCGCGAGACGGAGCTCGAGCGGTTGGAGGCGGCGCTCTACCTCTAGGCCAGCGCCTGCTCGAGATCCGCGATGAGGTCGTCGATGTGCTCGATGCCGACGGAGATGCGGATCAGCGCGTCGGTGAGGCCGATCTCCTCGCGCAGGCCGCGGGGCACGCCTGAATGCGTGGTCGAGGCCGGGTGCGAGATCAGGGTCTCGGTGCCGCCCAGGCTGACGGCGAGCTTCATCACCTGCAGCCTGTCGAGGAACGCGAACGCCTCGGCCTCGCCGCCCTCGATGTCGAAGGAGAAGGTCGACCCGGGGGCCGTGCATTGGCGGGCGAATACGGCGGCACGGGGGTCGTCGGCGGGCAGGGCACCCAGATAATGGACGGCGGTGATCCGTGGATGGGATTGCAGATACTCCGCGACACGCCGCCCGTTGGCGTTGGCGCGGTCGGCGCGGATGCCCAGGGTCTCGAGCGAGCGCAGCAGCATCCAGCAGGAGTGCGGGTCGAGCTGGGTGCCGAGGGCGCCGCGCAGCTGCACGATCGGTCGCAGCAGCTCGTTGCGGCCGCTGACGCCGCCGGCGACGAGGTCGCTGTGACCGCCCGCGTACTTGGTCAGCGAGTAGATTGACAGGTCGGCTCGATGCTCCAGCGGTTTCTGGTACATCGGCCCGAGCAGTGTGTTGTCGACGGCGATCGGGGGACGGTGGCCCTGGCGCCGCTCGATTCCGTCTGCCGTGGCGGCCACAGCCTGCAGATCCACGAGCCCATTGGTCGGATTGGCCGGGGTTTCGAGCATGATCAGCCCGATTCGCCCCTGCGCCATGGCGGCCTCGGCAGCGGCCTCAATGCCGGCAGGGTCGCAGCCGTCGGTGAAGCCGACCGGCGTGATGCCGAACGAAGTGAGCTGGTTGCGGATCAGCGTCTCGGTGCCGCCATAGAGCGGTCGGCTGTGCAGGATGGTATCGCCGGGGCGCAGGAAGGCCAGCATCACGGTGGCGATGGCCGCCATCCCGCTGGCGAACACCGCCGACCGCTCGGCGCCGTCCCAGACGGCCAGACGGTCCTCGAGGATTTCGAAATTGGGATTGTTGAAGCGCGAATAGACGAGGCCGGGCTTCTCGCCCTTGTGCAGCTGGCGCCTGCCGGCGGTGAGATCGAAGAAGTCCTTGCCCTGCTGGGCCGTCTCGAAGACGAAGGTCGAGGTCAAGAAGATGGGCGGCTTGAGGGCACCCTCCGACAGCGCGGGTGCGTAGCCCAGGCCCATCATCAGCGTCTCGGGATGGAGCGGCCTGCCGTCCATCGTGCGGCTCTTGTACTCGCTGGTCTTCATCGGGCGGAGGCTCCTACTCGACCGGGGCGCATGATGTCACGCCGCCCGGCGCCACGCCGCTATCATTGCAGCGGCGCCGATCAGGATGCTCCCGCCGAGCCGATCGAGCCAGCGTCGCATGACCGGCGCCGGACCCATGCCCTGCAGGCTGCCTGCGAGCAGGGCGAATGCGGTAGCGTTCACGGTCGGCAATGCCACGAACGTCGGGATCAATACGGCCAGTTGCGGCTGCATGGGCGAAGCGGGGGTGATGAATTGCGGGACGAAAGCGACGAAGAAAATGATGCTCTTGGGGTTGAGGGCGGTCACGGCGTAGGCTTCGAGAAAGAGCGCCCGGACTCCACCCGGGCCTAGCGGGATCGGGACCTCGGGCGCGGTGCCAGCGCTGCGCCACAGCTTCAGGCCCAGATAGGCGAGGTAGGCGGCGCCGGCGAGCTTGATGACCGTGAACAACGTGGCCGAGTGTGCGAGCACCGCACCCAGACCGGCGGCCGAAAGCGTCAGAGCCGTCAGATCACCCAACGCCACGCCCGGCACAGTCCACCACGCGGTATGTCTGCCGCCGGAAAAAGCTCGGCTGGTGACCAGTATCAAGGTCGGGCCTGGGATCACCAGAAGAGCGGCAAACGCCAGCACGAACCCGAGCCAGACTTCGACGGACATGCGCTGGTCCTCCCCGATGGATGGATGCACCGGGACCAGCAAGCACCGGCCGGCGCCACTGTACAAGCAGGGACCGTCGGGCCCGCTCTCGTCACGTTCTACGGCGACGGGCGATCTTGGCTTGGCTAGTGTGCGCCGCATCGGTGCTCGGGCCAGACCCCGACGAGACATCAACCCAGGGAAATGCCCATGCAGCATGTGACGCTGACCTATACCGCCGACGGCCTGACCATGCGGAGCCAGCTGTTCTTCGAGCCTGGTAGCGGCCGCCGTGCTGGCGTTCTGGTCTTTCCGGAGGCGTTTGGCCTGGGTGACCATGCGATCTCACGGGCGCAGCGGCTGGCGTCGCTGGGCTATGTGGCGTTGGCCTGCGACCTCCACGGCGAGGGGGTGGTCATCGAGGAACTGCCGGCGGCGATAGCACTGTTGCAACCGCTCTACGCCGAGCCCTCCCGTACCCGTGCGCGGGCACATGGTGGCTTGGACACGCTCAGGGCGCGCGCCGAGGTCGACGCGGACCGAATCGCGGCGATCGGGTTCTGCTTCGGCGGCACCATGGCGCTTGAGCTCGCGCGCTCCGGTGCCGACCTGAGAGCGGTGGTCGGCTTTCACAGCGGTCTGGCGACGACCGCCCCCAAGACCGACGCCAAGGCGATCAAGGCGCGGGTTCTCGTCTGCATCGGTGCCGACGATCCCTTGATTCCGGCAGCGCAGCGCGCGGATTTCGAAAGCGAGATGCGTGAGGGCGGAGTCGACTGGCAGATGCACCTCTACGGGGGGACGGTGCACAGCTTCACCAACAAGGAAGCCACCAAGCGCAATATGCCCGATACCATACGCTACAGCCCTGAATCCGATGCGCGCTCATGGGCTTCGATGCAACAATTGCTCGCGGAAGCCCTGGTCTAGCGGCGTCGATCGATATCTAGCCGTAGCTCGCTCCATCGCGGGCCTGCTCGCACCCCTGGGGGCGGTGTCGAGTTGACCGACGTGTGAACCGCCGGCAGCATCATTCTTGCACGAAACGACTGGAGGAAACTCGGTGGAAAGGCATGCGCGCTCGGTAGCCAAAGCGATTTCATGGCGTGCCACCGGCACGGTGGACACGTTCCTGATCTCGTTCGTCCTGAGCGGCAGCGTCAAACTGGCCGGCGGAATCGCATCGGTCGAGGTGATCACCAAGATGGTCCTCTACTATGTCCACGAGCGCGTCTGGACCCGGATCGGCTGGGGTCGCAAGGCACCGGTTGGAGCGGAGCAGACGGCGGCCGCGCCGCTGATCGCGCCGCCGCCGGAGGCAGGCGCTGCCGAGCGTGCGTGAGGCCTAGCTGGCGTGAGAGTCCCATAGCGTGGCAGGCGTCGGTCGGCGGTCGTTGCCTGGTCCATATGCAGACACTATCTGACCTGCGCGGCACGACTGGCGGAAGTCACCGACCGTTATCCGGCGGCGGTGGGTTTCCCGGTCCGCCTTTGGCTCGGTAGACCGGTGCTGCGGCTCGAACCAACGCGGGTTCCGCTCGCGGTCAGCCTAGCAAACGTTGCAGCCGGGTGGCGCCAGAGGCTAGGGTGGCGCCGCAAAATCCCTTATAGGGGCGCCATGCAAACACTGAACCGCGCCCCCCAGCCTGCCCCCAAGGTCGGCATCGTCAGCCTCGGATGCCCGAAGGCGCTGGTCGATTCCGAACGTATTCTGACGCGCCTCCGCTCGGAGGGGTACGAGATCTCGCCCAGCTATGACGGTGCTGACGTGGTGCTGGTCAACACCTGCGGGTTTCTCGACAGCGCCAAGGCGGAAAGCCTGGACGCCATCGGGGAGGCCATGGCCGAGAACGGGCGTGTGATCGTCACCGGCTGCCTGGGAGCCGAAGCACAGAGCATCCGCGACGCCTATCCTGACGTGCTGGCGGTGACCGGACCACAGCAATACGAGGCCGTGGTGGCGGCCGTCCACGAGGCGGTGCCAGCGGCGCATGATCCCCTGTTCGATCTCGTGCCGCCGCAGGGCATCAAGCTGACGCCCCGCCACTATGCCTATATGAAGATCTCCGAGGGCTGCAATCACGGCTGCAGCTTCTGCATCATCCCGTCGATGCGGGGCAAGCTGGCGAGTCGCCCCGCGAACCACGTCCTGGCCGAGGCCGAGCGGCTGGTGCGGGCCGGGGTGCGCGAGCTGCTGGTGATCTCGCAGGACACCAGCGCCTATGGCCTCGATATCGGCTATGCGGAGAGCACTTGGCACGGGCGTCAGGTAACGGCCCGCCTCACCGAGCTTTGCCGTGAGCTCGGCCAGCTCGATGCGTGGGTGCGGCTGCACTACGTCTATCCCTACCCGCACGTCGATGAGCTGATCCCGCTGATGGCGGACGGCAGTATCCTCCCTTATCTCGACATCCCGTTTCAGCACGCCAGTCCCACGGTGCTGAAGGCGATGCGTCGGCCCGCGCATCAGGTTCGCACGCTGGATCGCATCCGGGCGTGGCGGGCGATCTGCCCGGAGATCGCGCTGCGCTCCACCTTCATCGTAGGCTTTCCCGGCGAGACCGAGGCCGACTTCGACCTGCTGCTGGAATGGCTCGAGGAAGCCGAGCTCGATCGGGTCGGCTGCTTCAAGTATGAGAACGTGGCGGGTGCACGCGCCAACGATCTTCCGGGCCACGTCCCCGAGGAGGTCAAGGAGGAGCGCTGGCATCGGTTCATGGCGGCGCAGCAGGACATCAGTGCCCGCAAGCTCGCGGCCCGGGTCGGCACCGTGCTCGACGTGCTGATCGACGAGGTCGACGAGGACGGTGCGCACGGCCGCTCCTATGCCGACGCACCGGAAATCGATGGCACGGTGCACCTGGAGGCTGCCGACGGCTTGGCGCCGGGGGACATGGTCCAGGCGCTCGTCGAGGATGCCGACGAGTATGATCTCTGGGCGACCCCGTTGCCGGCGACCTGAGGCGCTGACACCCTCCGGACCGTAAGCTTGCCTGATAAGAGGCGGCGCGATATGCCGTCGTAACGGCTCGGGGCCGAGATGCGGCGGATCGCAGCGAGCATAAAGGGACGGGATACCATGACCCGAGCGTTATGGCTGCCGATCGCTTGGGCCGTAGGTGCGGTCATGCTGACCGGACCGGCCATGGCCCAGCAGGCTGCACCGGCGGTCACCGTGGTCAAGGTCGAGGAGCGCGAGATTACGCCCGCGGTCACCT
>JAPJRA010000043.1 GCA_030824835.1 Geminicoccaceae bacterium
GCGGTGGATCGGCATCGCTCGAGCGACGCCTGCAATCCCGCTTCCGTCCGCTCTTGAACCCCCGCAAGCGACTCGTCCCCGCCTATCAGCTCGCGGGCTATGTGCTCGGCAGCGGCGATATCCTGACACCGTGCCGACTGGCCCGCCCGGCCGATGTCGACGACGCGTCCGCAGCGGAGCTGGACCAATGGAGCCTGAAGGAGGCACTGCGCGCCCTGACGCCGCCACCGACCCGAGCGGCGATCGGGCTGGTGATCCAGGTTCACTACCCTACGGTGGCGGCGATGCGGTGGCGCGACGGGTACATCCGGCTTTGCCGCCAGTTGCCGCCCGACTCCAGCCGCCGGCTGATCTTCGAGCTGCTCGAGCTGCCGGCCTGGCTGCCGCAGGCACGGGTACGCGAGCTGATGGCCTACCTGCGCCCCTTCTGTGGCGCGATCATCGTTCGGCTGCGGACTCCGTCGACCAGTGTCGAGCACCTTGTCGCGACAGGCATCCGCGGCCTATCGCTGGCCGGCACGTCCGCCGAGACCGATCCGAGCGCCCCGCCGGCAGATATCAGGCGTTTCGCCGACCTTGCGCGGAGTCGCGCGATGCGCAGCCTCGTGGCGGAGCTGGACGCGCCGAGCGGAGCCCGCACGGCGATGACTGCCGGAATCGACTATATCGGCGGCGACGCTCTCATGCCACCGCTGCGGCAGCTGCAGCGGCGGCTCCTGCTCGGGAGGGACCACTGAGCGGGGCGTCGCCGGCACGGCCGGATCCGTACCCTGCGCGAGGTCACGGCATGCGGGGGGCCAGCAGCTACTCGACGATGGCACAACGAAAACGACATACGCGGCGGCACAGGTGATCACATCTGAGGATATCTAAGAGCCTAATAGTTGATAGGCGGCTGGCGCAAAGCTAGAAATCCAGATATTTCCCCTGTCTCCACCTATTCACATTGGCAAGGTTGGGGAAGCCATTTTGCGCATTCGGCTCGTGCTCGCAGGACTGGTCATCGTTGCGCTCTGGCCCGCATTCGGCAGCGCCGCCACGAGGAACGAACCGTTGCGCAGCGAGCCGTCACCGGCATTCGGCCCCATGCCGGCGCTGCCATCAGCGCTGGACACGGCCGCCGAGACCCGGATCGTGGTAGCCGGCCTCGACGCCAAGGGGCCCGCCGCAGCCGCTTTTGATGGGCTGCAGTATATCGCCTCCTACCCCGACCTCATTCGAGCCCTGCGAGCCGACCGAGCTGCCGGTGAGCGTCACTATCAGCAATTCGGCCGAAAGGAAGGTCGTTCGCCGGACAAGTTCAACGAGCAGCAATACCTAGCCAACTACGCCGACCTTCGCGCCGCTTTCGGCACCGATGGCGAGAGGGCCACCATCCACTACATCACCTATGGCTTCTACGAGGGGCGCACGGACAAGCCGACGGGACACGTGGCCAAGCCGAATTTCGTGGTCTTCTTCGTCGACGACGTGGGCTACGGCGAAGTGGGCGCGATGCATCAGCCCGACGTCTCGACGCCGAACATCGACGCCATTGCCGCAGGCGGCGTCGTCGCCACGAACGGCTATGTAATGGCTCCGGTCTGTGCGCCCAGCCGGGCCGCCCTGCTCACCGGCCGCTATCCGCAGACCCTGGGGATCTATAGGAACCCGCCACCTGAGACGAGCCCCGAGCGCCTGAGCGGTGGGCTGCCCAGCACCGCCAGGACCGTGGCCGAAAGCTTGCGGACGCTGGGCTACGCCACCGGCATGATCGGCAAGTGGAACGTGGGCTATCGCCCCGACCAACACCCAATGATGCGTGGCTTCGACGAGTTCTTTGGCGTGCTTGGCAGCGATCATCCCTATTATGGCGAGATGCCAGGCAATCCGGTCCTGCGTGGATTCACGCCGGAACCGCAGGCGGACTATCTGACCGACGTCTTCGCCCGCGAGGCGGTGAGCTTCATTCGGCGCCATGCCGCGCAACGATTTTACCTGTACGTGCCGTTGACGGCGATCCACACGCCGTTGCAGGCGAAGCCCGAAAAGCTCGCCCAGCATGCCGGCATCACGAATGGGCGGCGGCGCACGGTAGCGGCCATGCTCAGCTCCCTCGACGATGCGGTAGGTGCGGTCCTGCAGACGCTGCGGGAGCAGGGCCTTGCCGACAACACGGTGGTGGCTTTCCTCGGCGACAATGGTTGCGGCAACTGCAAGAATGGGCCGCTGCGAGACGGCAAAGGCAGGCTCTACGAGGGAGGGACCCGGGTTCCCTTCATCTTATCGTGGCCGGGCACCCTGGCCCCGGGCAGCCGTTCCGACGTGCCTGTGACCACCATGGACCTTTCGGCCACCATGCTGGAGGCGGCCGGTGGCAGTGCCGCCGGGCTCGATGGGGTCAATCTGCTCGACGCCTTGCGTGGCACCTCGACCCCGCACGATTGCCTGTTCTGGGGTGCAACGGCAAACGGCACGGCCCGCTGCGGCGATTGGAAGTTGGTCGAAACGGCAGGGCGGCCACCTGAACTCTACAACCTGAAACTGGACATCGGCGAAGACCGCAACGTCGCCTCGAGCAATTGGACGGTCGTCACGCGTCTACGCCAGGCACGGGCGGACTGGTTGCGGACTCTGGCCCCACGAACCTGGTGACGGCGTGGACGGGAGCCGGCACCAAGCACTCTCCCGATCCCCCTGATATGCAGCCGAACGACAGGCCCGCATCCGGGAGCAGCCCCGGGCGTGCCATCGACGACGAGCCGCTACAGCATGCTCGGCAGCACCCGATCGGGCGGGCGGTGCCCGTCGATGAATGTCTTGATGTTGATGATGACCTTCTCGCCCATGTCGATCCGGCCCTCGATCGTGGCCGAGCCCATGTGCGGCAGGAGCACCACGTTCTCGAGCTGACGCAGACGCGGATTGATCGCCGGCTCGTGCTCGAACACGTCGAGCCCGGCGCCGGCGATCTTCTTCTCCCGCAAGAGCCGCGTCAGCGCCTGCTCGTCAACCACCTCGCCACGGCTGGTGTTCACGAGGATCGCATGCGGCTGCAGCAGGGCCAGCCGACGCGCCGACAGCAGGTGGAAGGTGGCGGGCGTGTGCGGGCAATTGACGCTGATCACATCCACCCGCGCCAGCATCTGGTCGAGGCTCTCCCAGTAGGTGGCCTCGAGCTCCTGCTCGACCGATTCGTGCACGCGACGGCGATTGTGATAATGCACGGAAAGGCCGAATCCCTTGGCCCGCTGGGCTACAGCACTGCCGATGCGGCCCATCCCGACAATACCCAGCCGCTTGCCCCAGATCCGATGCCCAAGCATCGAGGTCGGACTCCAGCCGCCCCACTCGCCCGAGCGGGCGATGCGCTCGCCCTCGACCAGCCGCCGCGAGACGGTGAGGATGAGGGCCATGGTCATGTCGGCGGTATCCTCCGTCAGCACGCCCGGCGTGTTGGTAACGGTGATGCCGCGCTTGTAGGCGGCCTCGACGTCGATATTGTCGACCCCGGTCCCGTAATTGGCGATCAGTCGCAGCCGCTCACCGGCATGGGCCAGCACGGCACTGTCGATCCGGTCGGTCACGGTCGGGACGAGAACATCGCAGCTCTTCACCGCCTCGATCAGCTCCGGTTTCGTCATCGGCTGATCGTTGGCGTTCAGCTGCACCTGGAACAGCTCCATCATCCGCGTCTCTATCGCATCCGGCAGCTTGCGCGTGACGATGACGATCGGACGAGTGCGCGACATGACAATCTCCTGCGGCCGGGCGCGGTGCCGCTAGGGACTAGCAGAAAGCATCCGCGTGCTCAAACCCGCCGCCCGCGACATCCAAGCTTCAAACCGGCGCCCCGTCCGTGTAGAGCGGGGAGCCCTGATGACCCCGTCGAGGATTCGATTCGTGGCAGCTTTGGTTACATTCTTGCGCAGCCTCGCGGTGCTTCTGCTGCTGACGGCAGGCTCACTGCCGCTAGCGGCCCAGACGGCCGCCCAGCGGAGCACGGGTGCCAGTGGCCTGCCGCTGCCGCGATTTGCGTCACTGGCAGCGCCGGAGGTCAACGTCCGTACCGGCCCCAGCACGGATCACCCGGTCCGCTGGGTCTATTCGCGGTTGAAGCTGCCCGTACGGATCGTTGAAGAATATGACGTGTGGCGACGGATCGAGGACCCGGATGGCGAGACCGGCTGGACCCATTCGAGCCTGCTGTCGCAACGGCGTACCGTGATGATCAAGGGGCCGGGCATCCAGGAGCTGCGTCGGACAGCCGCGGTCGACGGCCGGGTCGTCGCCCGCGTCGAGCCAGGTGTGATCGGGGAACTTGTCGACTGCGAAGCGGACTGGTGCCGGATCGAGGTGGCCGACGAGCGCGGCTGGCTGCCGCGCGTGGTGCTGTGGGGGGTCGGCGACGCGGACTAGCGGTCTCGCCGTTCAGTCGACCTCGGAGTTGCCCTGATAGGCGGCGGTGCGCTTGGTGGCGCTGCGAATGCGCACCACGACGTCGATGCGGTCGATCACCTTGCCCGGTGGCGGCTCGGGCAGACGGAGAAACTGGATGGCCTCTTCCGGCACGTCGATAATCTCGCCCGTCGACTTGTCGAAATAATGATAGTGCGAAGTTGGATTCGTGTCGAAATAGCTCTGCCCGCTGCCGGCCACGACCTCGGTCATCAGCCCGGCGGCGGTGAACTGGTGCAGCGTGTTGTAGACCGTGGCCAGAGAGACCGGTATGCCGGCAACGCGGGCTTCCTGGAACAACTCCTCCGCGGTGACATGCCGAGGGCCGGTTTCCAACAATAGGCGCGCCAACGCAACACGCTGACGAGTCGGACGTAGCCCGCTCTCTTTGAGCTTACGCACGGCGATCAGGTTCGGGCGGTTGGGATGCATGGGCTGGACAACTGACCTGGCTGGACCGGGGACAACGAACGGCTGATACCGGACTGATTTGGTCCAGATTTAGCCCAAGGTCAAGATCCACACGTACCTGGATCCCCGCGCTCAGTGGCCGGTGAGGATCCGCTGCACCAGTTGCTTCACCGTCGGCACGAAACCATTGGCGTAGAACGGGTCATCACGGAACCGGTAGACATTGTGCCCGGCGAACATCAGCTGGTCGTCCAGCGGCGCGCCCCGGCCGTGGGCAATCTCCTGCAACGTTTTCTGGATGCAGAACGAGCGTGGATCGGCCGCCTTGCCGGTCGTGTGGTCGCCATGATCGCGCCAGTTGCTGAACTTGCAGTGGCTCAAGCAACCCATACAGTCAGCCTGATCGCGACGGATCTCGCGCGCATTCTGTGGCGTGACGAAGATCAGCGTGTTGTCGGGAGTGCGCATCGGCTGCGTGAAGCCCTCGACCAGCCAGCCCTGCACCCGAGCATGGTCAGCGGCCGAGACGAAGACGCCATGGCCAGAACGGCCGTAAGCGAAAAAGGCGGTACGGCCGCGGGCCGCGTCCTCCGCCTCGGAGAACTCTACCTGCCGCTCCGAGCGGGCCACGAGGTCGTTGAGGAAGCGGTTCTTTACAGCAGACGAATAAAAGCCGGTAGGACTGAAGCGATGCAACAGCACGTCACCCGGCACGAGATCGAGCAGCCGCTTCTTCCAGCCCTCCGGAATCGGGCTTTCATGGGTCAATAGCGGCCGGGTACCGAACTGGAAGGCGATCGGACCGAGCTCGGGATTGCCGATCCAGTCCTTCCAGTCCTTGAGGTGCCAGACACCGCCAGCCATTACGATCGGCACGTTGCCGAGGCCGACGGCACGCATCAGCTTTCTGAGCTCGATGACCCGAGGCAGCGGCGACTGCGGCTCATCGGGATTCTCGACATTGGACAGGCCGTTGTGACCGCCGGCCAGCCAGGGATCCTCGTAGACGACGGCGCCCAGCCAGTCCTGGAACTTGTGATAGGCCCGCTTCCACAGAGCGTTGAAGGCGCGTCCCGAGGACACGATGGGATAGTAGTAGACGCCATAGCGCGCGCAGATCTCGCCCAGGCGATACGGCATGCCCGCCCCGCAGGTGACGCCGTGGATCAGCCCCTTGGCCCCATCCAGCACCCCTTGCAGCACGCGCTCGCAGGAGCCCATCTCCCAGAGCACGTTCATGTGGATACGCCCCTCGCCCTGGCGCGTATCGTGAGCGATGCGGGCTTGGCTGATACCCCCCCTGATCGAATAGGCGATCAGCTCCTCATGCCGCTCGAGACGGTCGCGACCGCGGAACACCAGCGGGATATACTCGCCATTGGCGTCGAGCGCGTCGGGATTGACGCCGGAAAACGTGCCGACGCCCCCAGCCGCAGCCCAGGCCCCGGCGGAACGGCCGCTGCTGACCGCCACACCTTTTCCGCCTTCGACCAGCGGCCAGACCTCTAGGCCCGAAACCACCATCGGCTGCACGACGCTCATCTACCTACTCCCAAACGCCGGGTCCGCCAGCCAGGGCCGGCGGGCCGTCGTTTCTCCGTTTCGACCGCTCACGCACCACGCTCGCGGCGCCTGCGGAAGCCGCCATCGGGGTTGCCGCCGGAGCGCTCGCCACCGTCGCCCTCGCGTGGTGGACGAGGCGGACGCGGCGCCACCTCCAGAGGCTCGCCGGTGACCTGGTCGACCGCCCGCATGCTGAGCTTGATCTTGCCGCGATCGTCGATCGCCAGGACCTTGACCTTCACCATGTCGCCTTCCTTGACGACATCCGAAACCTTGCCCACGCGCTCGTTGCTGAGCTCGGAAATATGGCAAAGGCCGTCGATGCTGCCCAGGAGGTTGACGAAGGCGCCAAAGTCGACCACCCGCGCCACCTTGCCCTCGTAGATCGCACCGACCTCGGGGCTGGTCGTGAGGCCCCGGATCCAGTCGACCGCGCGCTGGCTGGCGGCCGCATCGGTCGACGCGATCTTGACCGTCCCGTCGTCCTGGATGTCGATCTTCGTCCCGGTCCGCTCGGTGATCTCGCGGATCGTCTTGCCGCCACCGCCGATGACGGCACCAATCTTGTCGGTCGGGATCTGGATCGTTGTCACCCGCGGCACAGTCTCGCGCATCTCGGGGCGCGGCATGCCCAGCGCTTTGGCCATCTCGCCCAGGATGTGCATCCGGCCATCACGGGCCTGGTGCAGGGCGATCTCCATGATCTCGGGCGTGATGCCGGCGATCTTGATGTCCATCTGCAGAGACGTGACGCCGTGCTCGGTGCCGGCGACCTTGAAGTCCATGTCGCCCAGATGATCCTCGTCTCCGAGAATGTCGGACAGGACGGCGAACCGGTCTTCCTCCTTGATCAGGCCCATGGCGATGCCGGCCACGGAGCGCGGCAGCGGCACGCCCGCATCCATCAGCGCCAGCGAGGTGCCGCACACCGTGGCCATCGAGGACGAGCCGTTGCTCTCGGTGATCTCGGACACCACGCGAATGGTGTAGGGGAAGGCCTCCTTCGACGGCAGCAGCGGCCGGGTCGCCCGCCAGGCGAGCTTCCCGTGACCGACCTCGCGCCGTCCCGGCGAGCCCATCCGGCCCGTCTCGCCGACCGAATAGGGCGGGAAGTTGTAATGGAGCATGTAGTGCTCGCGCTTGTCGCCCTCGAGCGCGTCGATCACCTGCTCGTCCTGGCCAGTCCCGAGGGTGGCCACGCACAAGGCCTGCGTCTCACCGCGCGTGAACAGCGCCGAGCCATGCACCCGCGGCAGTACACCGACGACGGCCTCGATCGGCCGCACGGTCTTCAGATCACGGCCGTCGATGCGGCGGCCCGAATCCAGAATTTGACCGCGGACGACATCGGCCTCGAGAGCCTCGAACTGCTCGCCGACCAGCGCCCCGCGGGCCGCATCGTCGCCCGCGAACTGCTCCTTCGCCCGCGCCCGTACGGCATCGACACGCTCGTGCCGCGCCTGCTTGACCGGCTCGGCATAGGCGGCGCGGAGATCTGCCTCTAGATCGCGCTTCATGGCGCCATAGAGCTCGCTATGGTCCGTCTGCACCAGATTCCACGGCTCCTTGGCGCAATCCTGGGCCAGATCGATGATCAGGTCGATCACCGGCTGAAACTGGCTGTGGCCAAACACCACGGCCGCCAGCATGGTCTCCTCGGAAAGCTCCTTGGCCTCGGATTCGACCATCATCACCGCATCGCGGGTGCCGGCGACCACGAGGTCCAGATCGCTGCCACGGGTCTGCTCGATGGCCGGGTTCAAGATGAACTCGCCGTTGGCGTAGCCGACCCGCGCCGCCGCGATCGGGCCCAGGAACGGCACGCCACTGATGGTCAGCGCCGCGGAAGCGGCGACCATGGCCAGGATGTCGGGATCGTTCTCGCCGTCATGCGCGAGCACCGTGGTCACGACCTGAGTCTCGTTGCGGAACCCCTCGGGGAACAGCGGCCGGATCGGTCGGTCGATCAGGCGCGAGGTCAGCGTCTCCTTCTCGGACGGGCGCCCTTCACGCTTGAAAAAGCCACCCGGAATCTTGCCGGCAGCGAAGGTCTTTTCCTGGTAATTAACGGTCAGCGGGAAAAAGCCCTGCCCCGGCTTCACGGACTTCGCGGCGACCGCCGTGGCCAGGACAACTGTCTCACCCAGTGTAGCCAGCACAGCGCCATCCGCCTGACGGGCGATATGGCCGCTTTCAAGGACGAGCTTGCGACCGCCCCAGATGGCTTCCTTGCGTGTGATCTTGAACATTCATTTTACCTTTCTTGGCGGCAGCCCTGCCGCCGCGGCCGGCCCCGAAGCGCGTGCAAGTGCATTACCTGCCCGGGCGCTCGGGGGCCGTATCGGGTCAACTAGCTTCAGCGCCGCAGACCCAGCCGCTCGATCAACGTCTGGTAGCGCCCGGCGTCGTTACGACGTAGGTAGTCGAGCAGCCTGCGCCGCTGGCCAACCATCATCAACAGGCCGCGACGCGACGCGAAATCCTTCTGATGGGCCTTGAGATGCTCTGTCAGCCCCAAAATGCGATGGGTCAGGATCGCCACCTGCACCTCGGGCGACCCGGTATCGCTCTCATGAGTCTTGTAGTCGCCAATAATGGCCTGCTTGTTCTCGGCGGTAATCGTCATTCTCGGTTTCCGATCGGCATCGGGTCAGTCTGAAAAACACGCATCGGGCTGAGCTCCATGCCCTCGAGCCGCGCCAGGGCGATAAGCTCGCCCGCGCGGACCGCCCGCACCGTCGCCGGATCACCCACGCCCTCGCCAACCAGCGCAGGAGGGATGTAGACCGGCTGCCCGGCGCGGAGCCGTAGCGCCTGTGGCTCAGTAACCGCCAACGCCGGGATGCCGGCCAGCGCGGTGGATACTGGAACCAGAACCTGCAGCAGCGTGTCGTCCTCGACGACACGCGCCAGCACATCGAGCGATATGGCGTCCTCGGCCCGAAACGCACCCACCTCGGTACGACGAAGCGCCGTCACGTGTGCGTAACAGCCGAGCATCTGTCCAAGATCCCTGGCGATCGAACGGACATACGCACCTTTGCCGCTGCACATGCGAAACGCCGCATGGTCCGCATCCGGCCGGCCCGTCATCTCCAGCTCGTCGATCCTTATCTCGCGCGGCGCCAGCTCAACCTTCTCGCCGCGACGAGCAATGTCGTAAGCCCGCTCACCCTGCACCTTGACAGCCGCATATTGTGGCGGGACCTGCTGGATCAAGCCGATGAAATGCGGCAGCGCCGTCTCGATCATGGCCGTGCTCGGGCGGTCCTCGCTCTCGGCAATGACCGCGCCCGTGGAATCGTCCGTATCGCGCGCCTCGCCAAATCGCAGCGTGAACTCGTAGGACTTCCTCGAGTCCATGACATAGGCAACGGTCTTGGTGGCCTCGCCCATGGCAATCGGCAAGACGCCGGTGGCCAGCGGGTCGAGCGTGCCGCCGTGCCCGACCTTCTGCGCCTGGGTCAGACGCTTGACCACGGCCACGACCTGGGTCGACGTCATCGACGGCGCCTTGTCGATCACCAGCCAGCCGTTGATCCGTCGGCCGACAGGCTTACGGCGTGCCATTATTCTCGTCCTCGGCCGCCGGCGGCGGGAGTTGGGCGTCATGCAGCAGCGCGCCGATGCGCGCTGCGTAGGCGAAGGTCTCGTCCGGCACGAATCGCAGCTTCGGTGCGTATTTCAGATGCATCTGCCGGGCCAGCCAACCGGCCAGGTGCGACGACGCATGCTGCAGCGCCTCGATCGCCTCCGGGCTGAGCTCGCGCCCGAGCTCGGTGGTGTAGACCACGGCCGTCTTCAGATCGCGACTGCAACGCACCTCGGCAACCGTCAGGCTGCGCCCAACCAGTCGCGGGTCGTGCAAATCGCCACGGAGCAGGAATTCGGCGAGCAGATGCCGCATCTGCTCGCCGACGCGAAGCTGGCGTTGCGATGGCGCCTGAGCACCCCGGGTCATGGCCTACCCCCGATCGAGCCGGCGGCACCCGAGATGGTCCTCATCCGCCCCGCAACGTCGCGGGGGCTGGGGTGATCGGTCACAGTGAGCGCGCGACCTCCTCGATCTCGTACGACTCGATCACGTCGCCCTGCCGGATGTCGGCATAGTTGTCGATCGACATGCCGCACTCGAAGCCTTCCTTGACCTCGCGCACGTCATCCTTGAACCGCCGGAGCGAACCCAGGGTGCCGTCGTAGATCACCACGTTGTCCCGCAGCAGGCGGACCCGCGAATTGCGGCGGAACAGGCCGTCGGTGACCATGCAGCCGGCGATCTTGCCGATCTTCGGCACGTTAAAGATCTCCCGGATCTCGGCGTGACCCAGGATGGTCTCCTTGGACTCGGGCTTCAGCATGCCCGAGAGCAGCCCCTTCATCTCGTCCAAGAGCTCGTAGATGATCGAGTAGTACCGGATCTCGACCCCGTCGCGCCGCGCCATTTCCCTCGCCTGGGCATTGGCACGGACGTTGAAGCCGAGAATGGCCGCCTTCGAGGCCGACGCCAGCGTTACGTCCGATTCCGTGATCGCACCCACGCCACCGAACAGGATCCGCACCTTGACCTCGTCAGTACCGATCTTCTCCAGACCGGCGCTGATGGCCTCGAGCGAGCCATGCACGTCGGACTTGAGGACGATCGGCAGTTCCCCCGAATCGCCGACCCGGAGCTGCGTGAACATGTCCTCCAGCGACCCACGAGCGCCAGTGGCCGTCACATGCGCCTGGTCGCGCCGCTTGCGCTGGCGATACTCGGTGATCTCGCGAGCACGCTTCTCATTTTCCACGGCGGCCAACAGGTCGCCCGGCTCCGGCACCCCGTCCAGGCCCAGGATCTCGACCGGCGTCGATGGTCCGGCGTCGTCCACCGGCTGACCACGATCGTTGAGCAACGCTCTCACCCGGCCCCACTGGGCGCCGGCGACGACGAGGTCGCCGACCTTCAGCGTACCGCGCTGTACCAGCACCGTGGCCACGACGCCGCGGCCGCGATCCAGCCGTGCCTCGATGATCGTGCCGTGCGCCTCGCGTTCGGCATTCGCACGAAGATCGAGCAGCTCGGCCTGGAGCTGTACCGCCTCGATCAGCTTGTCGAGGTTGAGACGCTGAGTGGCACTGACCGGAATGCCCAGCACGTCGCCGCCGAAGTCCTCCAGAACCACATCGTGGCTCAGCAGCTCCTGCTTGACGCGGTCCGGGTTGGCATCGGGTCGGTCGATCTTGTTGATCGCCACCACCATCGGCACCTTGGCCGCCTTGGCATGGCTGATCGCCTCGATCGTCTGTGGCATCACCCCGTCGTCGGCCGCGACCACCAGGATCACGATGTCGGTGACCGACGCGCCACGCGCGCGCATCGCGGTGAACGCGGCGTGGCCCGGCGTGTCGATGAAGGTGACCGGCCGGCCCGAGCCGATATCGACCTGGTAGGCGCCGATATGCTGCGTGATGCCGCCAGCCTCCCGCGCCGCCACGTCCGTGGCGCGTAACGCGTCCAGCAGCGACGTCTTGCCGTGATCGACGTGACCCATGACCGTGACGATCGGCGGGCGCGCGGTCAGCCTTTCATCGGTGTCGGTGACACCCTCCAGACCTTCCTCGACGTCGGCCTCGCTCACGCGCTTCACCTTGTGGCCAAACTCGGTCACCACCAGCTCGGCGGTATCCGGATCCAGGCTCTGGTTGATGGTGGCCATGATGCCATTCTTCATCAACGCCTTGACCACCTCGGCACCGCGGACGGCCATACGAGCCGCCAGATCCTGGACCGTGATCGTCTCCGGCAGGACCACCTCGCGGACGATGAACTCGGCCGCACCGGAAGCCTGGCGCTTCTCGCGCTCACGCTGCCGTCGCAGCGCCGCCAGGCTCGGCCCACGCCGCTCGACCAGCTCGGCGTCACCACCGATGACCAGACGGTCCAGGCGCTTGGGCACGCTGGTATCGCGGTCCGACCGGCGAGCGGCGGGCCTCTTCTCGACCTTGCCGCCACGCGCCTTGCGGCGATCATCGGCGGATTCCTCGGGGACCAGCTTCTCGGTCTTGGCGGCAGGCCGCCGACCCGTCTCCGGCTCCGCCGCGGCGGCCTCGGCCGCGGGACGCGCACGACGCGCCTCGCCTTCCGCCGGTGCCTTGGCACCCGTGTCCCGATCCTTCTGGCGGCGCTCGTCATCGGCCAGCAGCTTGGCCGCCAACTCCTCGGCCTTCTTGCGGGCCTCTTCCTCTTGACGACGACGGGCTTCCTCGTCGGCCTTGCGCTTGGCGGCCGCTTCTTCCTCTGCCCGCCGCCGCGCCTGCTCCTCGGCAGCCCGGCGCGAATTCTCATCGGCGCGGAAACGCGCCTCTTCCTCGGCCTTGCGCGCCGAACCGAGGGCCCGCAGGCGGACCGCCTTCTCCTCTTCGGTCAGCGGCTTGAGCACCATCGGTCGACGCCCGGACCGAGCAGCCTCGGCGGCACGAACATCAGCCGGGCGAACCGCCGGGCGCTGTTGCCCACC
>JAPJRA010000044.1 GCA_030824835.1 Geminicoccaceae bacterium
GTTTCTGACTCGCTAAAGTTCAAGCGCAAACTGCGGATCGGCGAGGACGCCTATGCGATCCTGCGGGCCAAGAAGGGGATCCAGAGCCTGTACGACGTCGCCGGCGTGGCGATGACCGCTGGTGCAGCGGCGGCCTCGCCGATCGTGGCTGGGACCTTTTTCGCCTCATCAGCGGGCTGGCTTTCGATCATCGGTATCGGCGCCAGCGAGGCCCCGGGGCAGGTCTTCGCCATTGCTGTCGCGCGGGTGAGCGAGATCACCCTCGGTGTCGGTTGCGCGCTTCTCTTCAGCACCCTTCTCCTGCCCGAGCGCGTGTCGGCCGAGCTGCTGCTGGTCGTGCAGGCGACGCGGCGCGACCTTGTCGACTATCTGCATGAGGTGCTGCTTCCCGATGCCGACCGGGTGCCCATCCGCGCGGCGCGGCGCCGGCTGATGGGGGGTCTGCTGGCTTCCGACACCATCCGGACGGTCGTGGCCTTCGAGGATCCGCAGACGGCCCGCCATGGCGCAGCATTGGCCGCGCTCAACGCGACCTTGGGGCGAACCATCGTGGCCGCGCACACGCTGGACATGCAGCTGCGGGAGCTTCGCGCCACCATCCCGCCGGCCGCCGGCCCGGCGTTCACGCAAGTGCTGAACGACGCGGTGACGAGCATCGATCGTCTGCCGGCCCGGTTCGGGACGAGCGATCGGGCGCTCGCCACGGCCGATCTCTTCACCGAGGCCGCCGCACACCAGGCCGAGCAGGCGGGGGCCACCGATCCGGACAATGCCCTTGCCATCGTCCACTACCGCCTGGCGCGGCTCTTCGACTGGCTCGCCGCCTATGCACGGGCCAGCGCGGCCGTGCTCGGACGGCGCGATCTGCTGGACGGGCTGCCGCAAAGCCCATTCTCACCCTTCCGCCATTTTGGGCTCGGACTGCTCGGCGCCCTCAGGGTCATGATCATCGTTCCCGCCGCCGGATTCTTCTGGCTGTGGAGCGGCAACCCGGCCAATAGCGGGATCCTCGTCATCTGCTCCGTGTTCGTCGCATTCATGGCCACCATGCGCCATCCCGAGTTCGCGCTCCGCGGCATCTTCATCGGTTTTTGCGCCGCGTTCCCGGTGGCGGCGGCGCTCTACTTCGCGATCCTCCCCTCCGTGTCCGACGGGCTCGGCTTCGCTGCGGCCCTGCTCGGACCCTTGCTGGTCTGCGGCTGCCTGCTCGCCAACCCGGCCTATCGCGGCCATGCGCTGGGCGCCGTCAACATGCTGAGCATCCCGACCGGGCTCCAGAACCGGATGACCTACGATGCCACGGCATTCCTTCAGAGCGGCCTCACGACCGGCTTGGGCCTGTTCATCGCCATGCTCGGCTTCACGCTGCTCTTTCCCGATACCGAGCGCTTCGCCCGCCGGCAGTTGCTGGCCGGCGTCGGCTCGGCGCTGGGCGCCTTGCTCGCGGGACGAAGCTCGGTGGACCAGTTCACGAGCTCGGTGTTCGATCTGTTGAACGATTTCGGGTCGGGCCTCACCGCCGGCAATGAGCGGGATCGGCGGCTGCTGGAAGGCGCCTTTGGCGCGATCTCGATCGGCATCGAGCTTCGCCGCCTGCACGAGCGGCTCGCCATGAGCCTGTCGCCCGCCTGCCGGCAGGCGATCCAAGCGCTGAACGATGCCGCGCGCCAACTCTGCCACGCACCCACCAGGACTGCACTCGAGCGCGCCGTCGTGCTTGCCGCAGCGGGCGCCGAGCTCGCCCGGACGTCGACCTCAAGCGACCAGGCAGGGGCCAGGGACCGCGCCGCGCTGGCGAGCTTCGCCGCCGTTGCCGATCTTCTGCGCCGCCACGGCGACTTCCTCCTCCGCCGTGACGTGCCCCCGGCACCGACGGACATGGTCGGCTGATGGTCCGCGAACTGGCGCTCGGCGGCCTGCTCCTGCCCATGATCCTGGTCAGCTTCGCCTTGAGCGCCGCCCTGTTCGTGCCGCTGGACCTGCTGCTGGGACGGCTCGACGCCTACCGCTTCACCTGGCATCCGGCGCTGGCGCGCGTGGCTGCCTTCCTGGTCCTCTGGGCAGCCATCTCGGCCCTGTGGCCGGGCTGAGCCACCTCTCCTGTAGGAACATTGTCGATGGGCCTTCTTCTCCGTCTAGGCGTCACCGGGCTGATGGTGGGTGCCGGTGCGTACGCCGGCTGGTTTCTGTGGACGAACTATCTCTGGTCGCCGCAGACGCGTGATGGCCGTGTCACGGCGGACATCGTCACGGTGGCGCCGGAGGTCTCGGGCAGGGTCGTCGAGCTGCACGTGGTCGAGAATCAGGATATCGCGGCAGGAGATGTGCTCTTCACCATCGATTCCAGCCAGTACGAGATCGCGGTGCAGGACGCCCTGGCCAACCTCGCTCGAGCCGATGCGATGCGCCAGCTCCGTCGCAGTGAGGCCGATCGGCGACGCCGCCTGACCTCGAGCGCCATCTCGGCGGAGGACCGCGAGAACGCCGAGCTCAATGCGGCGGCGACGGAGGCAGACTACCGCCAGGCGCAAGCCGTCCTCGCTCGGGCCAGGCTCGACCTCGAAAGGACCACGATCCATGCGCGCGTGTCGGGCTACGTCACGAACCGGACGCTGAATGTCGGCGACTATGTGACGGCCGGGCAGCCCGTGCTCGCCGTCGTCGACCGCACCTCCTTTCGGGTCGACGGCTATTTCGAGGAGACGAGGCTCGGCCGAATTCGTGTGGGCGCGCCGGCCCGCGTCTACCTCATGGCGGGCGGGCCACCGCTTGCCGGCCGGGTCGCCAGTATCGCGCGAGCGATCGGCGACAGCGCCAATCCCACCGGACCCGAGCTGCTGCTGAACGTGACGCCGACCTTCCAATGGGTGCGGCTGGCCCAGCGGATTCCCGTGCGCGTCGAGCTCGATGCGCTGCCGGAGCAACCACCACTCGCCGCCGGCATGACGGCGACCGTGATCATCGAGGAGCCTTCGTGAGGCGGCATCGCGGCGTGCGATGGAAAGGAGGCGGTACGATCCGTGGTTCGGTGCGCTATCGGACCGGAGCCCGTCCGTAGGGCCGGGTCACAGCATCGGCCTGGACAAGCTTGGCGCGCTGAGCCGCTCGCAGTTCGGCACGGCATTCGGCAGGCGACCGGGCGGCGGCTGGAGCGTGCTCCAACCAGTTGCAGGATCCGCGTGCAGGATCGTCGCCCGTCCTCGCGTTGTGGGTGGTAGGTGGAGGAGTTCTCTGACCTCGGGGACGGTTGCGGGGCGTCGGCCGTAGGCGATCACCGAGCGACCGCTGGTGGCGGCGCCCGGGGCGTTGCCGTAGGTGTCGGCGATCTGGTTGCCGCCCTCGAACTGCAGCGCCGTGTTCTCCTCGAAGAACGTGACCATGCGCGGCGCCGCCGCGAGGAAGGCGTCGATTCTGGCCGCGTCGAGATGGTTGCCGAGCACGTGGCGCAGGTAGGTGCGGGGCGCCTCGGGGTCCTCGACGATCCCAGCGCGCCGGGCCACCGGGTTGAGCGGCGCCCACATCCAGCCGCCGGACCAGGCCGTGGTGCCGCCGAGCACCGGCTCCTTCTCGGCGACGATCACCTCGAGCCCGTGCCAGGCCGCGGTCACGGCGGCCGCCAGGCCGCCCGCACCCGAGCCGACCACGAGGAGATCGCACTCGATCCCGCCAGCGCTCATCCGTCGTTCTCCACCAGGCGGCTCAGACGTCGAAGAAGACGGTCTCGGCGTCGCCCTGCAGGTGGAACTCGATCCGATAGACGAGCTGCCCCTGCCGCTCCTCGCGCCGTGCGATCAGCGTCTGGCGCCGCCTCTCCTGCTCCACCAGCCGCAGCACGGGGTCCTTGGCGTTGGCCTCGGCCTCGTCCTCGAAATAGATCCGGGTGTTGAGGTGGACATTGATGCCGCGCGCGAAGATGGCGACGTTGACGTGCGGCGCCATCACCGTGCCGTGGCGGCCCGGCACCGCTCCGGGCTTCACGGTCTCGAACCACCAGACGCCGGTCTCGAAGTCCGCGACGGCGCGGCCGAAGCCCCGGAAGGCGGGGTCGAGCGGCCTGTCCTGCCGGTCGTCGGGATGATCGTAGCGGCCGTGCGCGTTGGCCTGCCAGATCTCGACCTGGGCGTCGCGCACCAGCGTGTCGGTGCCGTCGAAGATCACGCCTTCGAGCCGGATGCGCTGGCCTCGTGCCGCCGGGCCGGCCAGCACGTGCCAGCCCTTGGCCCACGGCACGTCGATGCCGCCGGCATGGGGCATCATGCCGATATGCAGATAGGGGCCCGCGGTCTGCGAGGCGGTCTCGGTCAGCATGGCGTCAGGCTCCCTGCAGCTTGTTCTCGATCGGGGTCTGCCGCCGGCCGCGCAGCACGATGTCGAAGCGGTAGGCGATCGTGTCCAAAGGGATCGTCTCGGCCAGGTCGAGCGTCGCCACCAGCCGCTGCCGGGCACCCGGATCGGGGATCGAGCGGTAGATCGGGCAATGCGCGAGCAGCGGGTCGCCCTCGAAGTAGAGCTGGGTGACCAGCCGCGTCACGAAGGCGGGGCCGAAGATCGAGTAGTGGATATGGGCCGGCCGCCAGTCGTTGAGCCGGTTGCGCCAGGGGTAGGGGCCGGGCTTGATGGTGCGGAACCGGTACCAGCCGTCGGCGTCGGTCAGCGTGCGCCCGCAGCCCAGGAAGTTGGGATCGGCGGCGGCGACGTAGTGGTCGTTGACATGGCGGTACTTGCCGCCGGCATTGGCCTGCCAGATCTCGAGCAGCGTGTTCGGCACCGGCCGCCCGTTCTCGTCCAGGACCCGGCCATGGACGATGATCCGCTCGCCGACCGGCTCCTGGCCGACCTTGCCGTTCAGCAACAGGTCGTTGTCCAAAGGCTGGATCAGCTCGTGCCCGAAGACCGGGCCGGTGATCTCCGACAGCGACTGCTGCAGTGCCACCAGCGGCTTGCGCGGCGAGCGCGCGACGCTGGTCTTGTAGTCCGGGAAGTAGGCCGGAGGGTGGATCTCGCGGTTGCGGGCGCGGTACTCGCCGTCACGGTTCATCCCTGCTCTCCGGCCTGGCTGGCATAGGCTCCCTTGGCGACCTTGATCGCGGTGTTCGCGGCCGGCACGCCGGCATAGACGGCGACCATCAAGAGCACCTCCCTGACCTCCTCGGGCGTGGCGCCGGTGTTGCGGGTGGCGTTGACGTGCATCGCCAGCTCCTCCTCGTGGCCGAGCGCGGCCATCAGCGCGATCACCAGGAGCGAGCGCGTGCGGCGGTCGAGCCCCGGCCGCGACCACACCGAGCCCCAGGCGCCCTCGGTGATGAAGCGCTGGAAGTCGGCGTCGAACGGCGTCGTGCGCGCCAGGGCACCGTCGACATGCGCATCGCCCAGCACGCCGCGGCGCACCTGCATGCCGGTGGCGAACCGATCCTCAGCCAAGATCCGTCTCCTCGAAAAAGCCGAGCATCGCCCCGGCCACGGCGGCGGGCTGCTCGACGCAAGGAATGTGGCCGGCGCCGGCGACGGTCACCAGCCGCCCGCCCGGGACCAGGGCCGCGAGCTCGGCCACCAGCTCGGGCGGCGTCGCGCCGTCGGCGTCGCCGACCAGGCACAAGGTGGGCACGCGGAGGCCACGGGCGGCCGCGCTCAGATCGGCGTCGCGGATCGCGGCACAGCAGCCGAGATAGCCCTGCGCCGGCGTCCGCGTCAGCATGTTGCGCCAGCCGGCGAGCTCGGCCGCATGGGTCTGGTGGAACGCGGGCGAGAACCAGCGGGCGAGGATCGCCGCCGCGATCCTGCCGATGCCCTCGGCCTCGATGGCCGCCATCCGCTCGTTCCACATCGCGGGCGTGCCGATCTTGTGCGCCGTGTCCATCAGCACCAGGCCGCGCACCAGGTCGGGGCGGCTGCTCGCCAGCGCCTGGGCGATCATGCCGCCGATCGACAGGCCGCAGACGATCACCTGTTTCGCCTGGTAGGTGTCCAGCAGCCGTGCCAGATCGTCGGCGAGTTGCTGCATCGCGTAGGGGCCGGGCGTCGCGTCGGTCAGGCCGTGGCCGCGCTTGTCGTAGCGCAGGCAGCGGAACCGACCCGCCAGCCGCGGCAGCAGCAGATCCCAGACGCGCAGGTCGGTCCCCAGCGAGTTCGCCAGCACCAGCCAGGGCGCGCCCGGCGGGCCGTCCGCCGCGTGATGGACCACGATGTCGCCCAGGCGATCGAACGCCATGACCTTCGCCTCCCCCTCGCCGGCCTGGCAGCAGATCCGACCCGCGCAGTCTCACCCATTCCCGGTCGCGGCGGAAATGAGATCTTGTCGCGTTGCGATAACCATGCGGTAATCGCACCAAACAACAACACGGGAGGCAGCATGATCGACGCGCGGATGAAGATCCGTCACCTCCAGTGCTTCATGGAGGTGGCCCGCCTCGGTCATGTCGGCCGCGCCGCCGACCGGCTGGCCGTGACCCAGCCCGCCGTCTCCAAGACCCTGCGCGAGCTCGAGGAGCTGCTCAACGTCCGCCTGTTCACGCGCGGGCCCAAGGGCCTGGCCCTCACCCCCCTGGGCGAGATGTTCCAGCACCACGCGGCGACCGGCGTCGTCGCCCTGCAGCAGGCCATCGCCTGCGTCGGCCAGGGCAAGCTCCAAAGCAGCACGGGCATCCGGATCGGCGCGCTGCCGACGGTCGCCGTCCGCCTGATGCCGCAGGCCGTGCACGAGCTGGCCAGCCGGCGCCGGGATGCCGCCGTGCACCTGATCACCGGCCCGAACCGCATTCTGCTGGAGCGCCTCAAGCATCGCGAGCTCGACGTCGTCGTCGGGCGGCTCGCCGACCCGGACCAGATGATCGGCCTCGCCTTCGAGCAGCTCTACCTGGAGCGCATGGCGGTGGTGGTGCCGCCCGGCCATCCCCTGCTCGGCGAGCGCCCGTTCGACCCGCGCCGGATCGCGGCGTTCGAGCTGTTGATGCCCAGCCGCGAGGACATCACCCGCCCGATCGTCGACCGGCTGCTGATCGCCAACGGCATCGGTGGGCTCGAGCGCCGGATCGAGACCGTGTCCAGCGACTTCAGCCGCGCCTACCTGCAGCAGTCGGACGCCGTCTGGATCATCTCCCATGGCGTGGCGGCGCTGGACATCGCGTCCGGGGAGCTCGTGGAGCTGCCGATCGACGTCTCCGCCACGCTCGGCCCGGTCGGCATGACCACCCGCGCCGACGACCGGCCGACCCCGATCGTGGGCGAGTTCATGAAGGTCACCCGGGCCACCGCCGAGCGGCTCCGCAACGACACGGCCGGCGCCGGCTCCCCGACGCCGGCGGCTTAAGGCCACGGGCGCCGGCCGGCCCGCCGCGCGCCCGGCGGCCCGCCGCCGAGCCCTGAAATAACCCTCGGGTTATGCTGATGTGTCGATTCCTCACTTCCCGACGGCCCGCCGCGCCGGTAGCGTCGGTCATAAGGAAGCGCCGGGAAGCCAGGGAGGTCGAGGCGGGCGATGATGGGGAGTGTCGATGTCCTGAAGGGACCGGGCCGCGATCCGCGCGGATCGCGCGGGCCATGGCCCAGAGACCCCGGTCGAGCGCGGGGGGGCCTGCCGCGGGGCGACGGCCCGGCCGATCGCACCGCGCCGCCGACGGAGCCGTCATGACCGCCGCCCCCACGACGGCCCCGCGACCGAGCCTGCTCGCCGGCTTGATCGGCTACGGCATCCAGGGCTCGCTGACCCCCGCCATGCACGAGCAGGAGGGCGCCGCCCAGGGCCTGCGTTACGTCTATCGCCGGATCGACCTGCAGGCCCTGGGCCTCGACGCCGGCGCGCTGCCTGAGCTGCTGACGGCCGCCGAGCGCCTGGGCTTCGACGGCCTCAACATCACCTTCCCCTGCAAGCAGGCGATCATCCCCCACCTGCACGAGCTGTCCGAGGACGCGGCGGCGCTGGGGGCCGTGAACACCGTCGTGCTGCGCGACGGCCGTCGCGTCGGCCACAACACCGACGCTTCCGGCTTCGCCGAGGGCTTCCGCCACGGCCTCCCCGACGTGCAGCGCCGCCGTGTCGTGCAGGTCGGCGCCGGCGGCGCCGGCGCCGCCGTGGCGCACGCCGCCATGCAGCTCGGCGTCACGCAGCTGACGATCTTCGACACCGAGCCCGGCCGGGCGGCGCAGGTGGCAGCCGGCGTGGCCGCACGCTTCGGTGCCGGGCGGGCCACGGCCGGAACGGATCTCGCCCAGGCGCTGGCGACCGCCGACGGCGTCATCAACACCACCCCGGTCGGCATGGCCAAGTTCCCGGGCACGCCCGTCCCGCCGGCGCTGCTGCGCCCCGAGCTCTGGGTCGCCGAGATCATCTACTTCCCGCTCGAGACCCAGCTGCTGCACGAGGCCCGCGCACGCGGCTGCCGCACCCTCACCGGCGGCGGCATGGCCGTCTTCCAGGCCGTCGACGCCTTCCGCCTCATCACCGCCGCAGAGCCGGACGCGGAACGCATGCAGCGCCACTTCAAAGCCATGGTCGGCTGAATCCTTCGTCACCAGGGAGGTCAACGAATGCAACGAATCGTCGACGGTTACTTTACCTGCCTCAAAGTCGCGATCGTCGCGTGTTTGGCGCTGATGGTCATTCTGGTCTTCGGCAATGTCGTGCTGCGCTACGCCTTCAACCTGGGCATCACCATGTCCGAGGAGCTGTCGCGGTTCCTGTTCGTCTGGCTGACCTTCCTGGGGGCGATCGTCGCCTTCCGCGAGCATGGGCATCTGGGCGTCGACATGGTGGTCAGCCGACTGTCGCCAGCCGGCAAGAGGGCCTGCCTGATCGTGAGCCAGGCGCTGATGCTGTTCGTCACCTGGCTGTTCTTGAAGGGTAGCTGGGAGCAGACCCTGATCAATCTCGACGTGAGGTCGCCCTCGGCCGGCATCTCGATGGGCTTGTTCTACGGCGTCGGCCTCATCTTCAGCATCTCCGTCGGGGTGATGCTGCTCTACGACTTCTATCGCGTCGTCACCGGCCGCATGTCGGAGGCCGAGATGATCCAGGTCAAGGAATCGGAGGAGCTGGAGGAAGTCGAGGAGCTGCAACATGAGATGGACGCCCATACCGCTGCCCACACCCCGAACAAGAGCCGATAGGAAGCAGCCATGACCATTCTGATCTTCCTCAGCTCGCTGTTGGGCTCGATGGCGATCGGCATGCCCATCGCCTACGCGCTGCTGGTCTGCGGCGTGGCCCTGATGGTGCAGCTCGATCTGTTCGACTCGCAGATCATCGCCCAGAACATCATCAACGGCGCCGACAGCTTCCCGCTGATGGCGGTGCCCTTCTTCATGCTCGCCGGCGAGATCATGAACGTCGGCGGCCTGTCGAAACGGATCGTCAACCTGGCGCTGGCGCTGATCGGCCATGTCAGGGGTGGCCTGGGTTACGTCGCCATCTTGGCCGCCTGCCTGCTCGCCGCCCTGTCCGGCTCGGCCGTGGCCGATGCGGCGGCCCTGGGAGCCCTGCTGGTGCCGATGATGGTCAAGGCGGGCCACGACAAGGCGCGCTCGGCGGGGCTGGTCGCGGCCGCCGGGATCATCGGGCCCATCATCCCGCCCAGCATCGCCTTCGTCGTGTTCGGCGTCGCCAGCGGCCTATCGATCTCCAAGCTGTTCCTGGCCGGCATCTTCCCCGGGCTCTATCTCGGCATCGGTCTCGCCGCCGCCTGGTGGTTCGTGGCACGTAAGGAGGATCTGGTCATGCCGCCCCGGGCGACTGGCCAGGAGAAGCTGCGCGCCTTCATCGACAGCCTGTGGGCGCTGGGCCTGCCGTTCATCATCATCTTCGGCCTCAAGTTCGGCATCTTCACGCCGACCGAGGCCGGCGTGGTCGCCGCGGTCTATTCGCTGTTCGTCGCCACCGTGATCTATCGCGAACTCAAGCTTGGCGACCTCTATCCGGTATTCCTGACCGCCGCCAAGGTCACGGCCGTGGTGATGTTCCTGGTCGCGGCGTCGCTCGTCTCGGCTTGGCTGATCACCGTCGCCGACCTGCCGGGTCAGGTCACCGAGCTGCTCGCACCGTTGATGGACAGCCCGACGCTGCTGCTGATCGCGATCATGGTGCTCGTGGTCATCGTCGGCACCGCTATGGACATGACGCCGACCATCCTGATCCTGACCCCGGTCCTGATTCCGGTGATCAAGGAGGCCGGGATCGACCCGATCTATTTCGGCGTGCTGTTCATCATCAACAACGCGATCGGTCTGATCACCCCGCCGGTCGGCACGGTGCTCAACGTCGTGGCCGGCGTCGCCAAGGTCAGCATGGACGATGTCATGAAGGGCGTCCTGCCCTTCATGCTCGCCCAGCTGATCGTGCTGGCCCTGCTCGTCGCCTTCCCGGCCCTGGTCACCGTGCCGGCATCCTGGATGCACTGACCGGGCGTCTTCCGGCACGGGCGCGCCCTGCGCCCGTGCCGCCCTTCCATCGAAGTACCTACCCGTAATAGGAAAATAATCATGAAAACTCGTGCTGTTGCTTTCCTCGCCGGCCTGCTGCTCATGGGCACCGCGCTGGTGCTTCCCGCCACGGGCAGCGCCCAGGACATCCAGGCGCGGACGCTGAAGTTTCCCTCGGCGAGCAACAAGGGGCATCCCCAGGTCATGGGCGTGCAGAAGTTCGCCGAGCTGGTCAAGGAGAAGAGCGGCGGCAAGATCACCGTCAAGCCGTTCCCCGGCGGCGTCCTCGGCCCCGACCTGCAGACCGTCTCGGCCATGCAAGGCGGCACCATCGACCTCACGGTGATGAACGCCAGCCTGCTCGCCGGCAACGCCAAGGAGTTCGCCGTCCTCGACTTCCCCTATCTGTTTGGCAGCGCGGCCGAGGCCGATGCCGTCGTCGACGGCCCTGTCGGGCAGAAGCTGTTCGACAAGCTGCCGGAGAAGGGCCTGGTCGGGCTGGCCTACTGGGATCTCGGGTTTCGCGACATGAACAACGAGAAGCGGCCGATCGCCACCGCGGCCGACCTCGAGGGCCTGAAGATGCGCGTGATACCGACGCCGATCTACATCGAGTTCATGAACGCGCTCGGTGCCAACGCCGTGCCGATGCCGTTCACCGAGACCTACACCGCGCTGGAGACCGGTGCGATCGACGGTATGACCAACCCGCTGCTCAACATCACCGACATGAAGTTCTTCGAGGTCACCAAGTACCTCACCTTGACCAACCACATGTACAACATCCAGGCCGTGATCATGAGCAAGAAGGTCTGGGACTCGATGTCGGAGGACGAGCACAAGATCATGCGCGAGGCCGCCGCCGAGGCCACGGTCTACCAGCGCCAGGTGACCCGCGAGGCGAACGAGAAGGCGCTCGAGCAGCTGAAGGAGGAGGGCATGGAGGTCAACGAGCTCGCACCCGAGGAACTGGCCAAGATGAAGGCGAAGGCGCAGCCGGTGATCGACAAGTTCACGGCCGACGTCGGCCCGGAGTTCGTGGCCGAGGTCTACGCCGCGGTCGAGCAGGCGCGCACAAAGAACTGATCCTCCTGTCCCGGGCGCGAGCACCAGGACCGCCGCGCGCCCGGGGTCGCCTATTGCAAGTTCGTTGTCCTGGTCTAACGGTGATCGGCGCAAGCCCGATCCATGCCGCTCCGGAGGCACCGAGGATGAACCGCAAGGCCATCGCTACCGTCTGCATGTCCGGCACGCTGGCCGACAAGCTCGCCGCCGCTGCCGCCGCCGGCTATGACGGCGTCGAGATTTTCGAGAACGACCTCACCTATTTCGGTGGCAGTCCGGAGGAGGTGCGGGAGCTTGCGGCCTCGCTCGGGCTCGAAATCATCGCCCTGCAGCCATTCCGCGATTTCGAGGGCCTGCCCGAACCCTTGCGCACCCGCGCCTTCGACCGCGCGAGGCGCAAGCTGGAGTTGATGAACCGCCTGGGCACCAAGCTGCTTCTGGTCTGCAGCTCCATCTCGCCCGATGCGATCGACGACATGGCCCGCGTGGCCACCGACCTGCACGAGCTGGGGGACATCGCGCAAGCCCACGGTGCCGTGATAGGCTTCGAGGCCCTATGCTGGGGCCGGCACATCAACGACTACCGCCAGGCCTGGGAGGCCGTGCAGCGCGCCGATCACCCCAATGTCGGCCTGATCCTCGACACCTTCCACGCACTCGCCCGCAAATGCCCGATCGAGGATATCGCCGGCATCCCCCCCGAGCGCATCGTCCTGGTCCAGACCGCAGACGCTCCCGCGATCGACATGGACCTCCTGTTCCTCAGCCGCCACTACCGCTCCTTCCCGGGCCAGGGCGAGCTGCCGGTGGTCCCGATGATGCGCAAGCTGGTGGAGATCGGCTACCAGGGGCCCATCAGCCACGAGATCTTCAGCGATGATTTTCGCGCCGGCTCGCCGCGCCAGTCCGCCATCGACGGCATGCGCTCGTTCCGCTGGCTCGACGAGCAGCTGGGCCTTGGCCCCAGCCGAAGCCCCGTTCCCAAGGTGGAAGAGATCGAGTTCCTGGAGTTCGTCGACGAGCCAAGCCATGCCAGCCCATTTCGCGCCATGCTCCAGGCCCTGGGCTTTCGCCGCACCCACCGCCACCGCTCCAAGAACGTCGAGCTGCACACACAAGGCGACATCCGCCTGGTCCTCAACCTCGAGGACGAGGGCTTCGCGCACTCGTTCCAGCTCCTGCACGGCCTCTCCGTCGCCGCCATCGCGCTACGCGTCGACGACGCCAAGGGTGCGGTCGACCGCGCCGAATCGCTCCTGGGCAAGCATTTCCGCGGCCCCATCGGCGAAGGTGAGCTCGAGCTGCCGGCCGTGCGTGGCGTCGGCGGCAGCTTGCTCTACTTCATCGACCGCAAGCTTGGGCCCGGCGCCTTCCAAGACGTCGATTTCATTCCCGACCCCGCCGACCCCGCGC
>JAPJRA010000045.1 GCA_030824835.1 Geminicoccaceae bacterium
CTGGGAGCCAGCGGCTACACGGGGGCGGAGCTGCTGCGCCTGCTGGGTGATCATCCGCGCGCCGAGATCCGCGCCCTCACGGCCGAGCGGCAGGCCGGCAAGGCGATCGGCGAGGTCTTCCCGCAGCTGGCGATCTACGATCTGCCTACCCTGGTGAAGGTCGACGACGTCGCCGTCGCCGAGCTGGACGTGGTCTTCTGCTGCCTGCCGCATGCCACCACGCAGGCGATCATCAAGGCGCTGCCGCGGGGGCCGAAGGTGGTCGATCTGTCGGCGGACTTCCGGTTGCGCGATCCCCAGCTCTACGAGCAGACCTACGGCCATCCGCATCAGGCGCTGGAGCTGCAGGAGCAGGCGATCTACGGGCTGAGCGAGCACTACCGCGACGCCATCCGGGCCAGCTGGCTCGTGGCCAACCCGGGCTGCTTCACCACGGCCGCGGAGCTGCCCCTGGTACCGCTGCTGCGGGAGAACCTGATCCAGACCGATGGCATCATCATCGACGCCAAGTCGGGGGTCAGCGGCGCCGGGCGCGACGCTAAGCAGGGCAGCCTGTTCACCGAGGTTGCCGACGGCATCCATGCCTACGGCGTGGCCACCCACCGGCATACGCCCGAGATCGAGCAGTGCCTCGCCGATTTCGCCGGCCAGCCGATGCGGGTGACGTTCACGCCGCACCTGATGCCGATGAGCCGGGGAATCCTGGCCACCATCTACGTGCGCCTCGCCGCCAGCGTCACCGCGTCTGACGTTCATGCGGCGCTCGGCCGGGCCTATGTCGATGAGCCGTTCGTGCACGTGCTGCCGTTCAAGACGATGCCGGCGACGCGCCATGTGCGCGGCACCAATCTGTGTCTGATCGGCGTTCACCCCAGCCGCATTCCCGGCGAGGTCATCCTGGTCAGCGTGATCGACAACCTGGTCAAGGGTGCCTCCGGTCAGGCGATCCAGAACATGAACCTGATGCTCGGGCTCGACGAGCGGCTGGGTCTCGGCCAGCGGCCGCTGTTTCCATGAGCGTCACGCTCGCGGACGTTCACGCGGCACAGGAGCGGCTTGCAGGGCAGATCGCCCGGACGCCGTGCCTGCGCTCGCGCACGCTGTCGGAGATCACGGGCGCCGAGCTGTGGCTCAAGTTCGAGAACCTGCAATATACCGCCTCGTTCAAGGAGCGTGGGGCGCTCAATCGACTGGCGCAGCTGACGCCCGAACAGGCGGCCGTGGGCGTAGTCGCCATGTCCGCTGGCAACCATGCGCAGGGCGTCGCCTACCACGCGCGACGCCTGGGAATCCCGGCCACGATCGTGATGCCGCGGGCGACGCCGTTCGTGAAGGTCGAGAACACGCGGCGGTTCGGTGCCACCGTGGTGCTGGAGGGCGACGGCGTCGAAGAGGCGGCCCGGCATGCCTGGCTGCTGGCGGAAGCTCATGATCTCACCTTCGTCCATCCATTCGACGATCTGGCAGTCGTCGCCGGGCAGGGCACCCTGGCGCTGGAGATGCTGGAAGCAGCGCCGGATCTCGACGTGCTGGTGGTCCCCATCGGCGGCGGCGGCCTGATTGGCGGCATCGCCACCGCCGCCAAGGCGATCAAGCCGGGGATCGAGGTGGTGGGCGTCGAGGCGGCGCTCTACCCGTCGGTGTTTCGCCGCCTACGCGGACTGCCGGCGATGGCGGGTGGACCGACGATCGCCGAGGGCATCGCCGTCAAGGAGCCCGGCAATCTCACCTACCCGATCATCGAGCGCCTCGTCGACGACGTGGTGCTGGTCGAGGAGTCCGCGATCGAGGCGGCCGTCCTGCAGCTGCTCGAGATCGAGAAGACGGTGGCCGAGGGTGCCGGCGCTGCCGGCCTGGCCGCGGTCGCCAGCTACCCGGAGCGCTTCCACGGCCGCAGCGTCGGCCTCGTCCTCTGTGGCGGCAACATCGACAGCCGGCTGCTGTCGGCCGTCATCCTGCGTGGCCTCGTTCGGACCGAGCGGCTGGTGCGCCTGCGGGTAGGCGTGCCCGACAGCCCCGGCAGCCTCGTGCGGATCGCCACGATCGTGGCCGACCAGGGCGGCAATATCGTCGACGTCATCCACCAGCGTGCGTTCTCGAAGCTGTCCGTCAAGCAGGCCGACGTCGACCTGACGGTCGAGACCCGTACCGCGGAGCATGCGGGGGAGATCGCGGCGGCGCTTGAGGAAGGTGGCTTCGAGGTTCTCCGGCTGGATGTTGGCTAGGATAATATTCTTTACATTCAGCTCATAATCGGTGTATGGTCCTAGACTGTCGAGCGTCGCGCTCGTGTAGCAGTGCAGGAGACCATGGCCGTGCGAGTGCTGCTGGTGGAGGACGACCCGGTCGAGGCGCACGCGATGCAGTGCGAGCTGGGCGGTCGCTGCGAGGTACGCGTCGTGGGCACACTGGCCGAGGCCCTGAGCGCATTGGCTGTGGTCGGGTGGAGGCCCGACGTGGTGCTGGCCAATGCGAGCCTGCCCGATTCCGAGGGACTGGCCACCTTGCATGCCTTGCAGAAGGCGGCTGCGGGGACCCCGGTCGTGGTCACGACCGGGGTCGTCACCGAGGCGGTGCGTCGGCAGCTCGATGCGCTTGGCGCGATGACGCTGCAGGAGCGGTTGGGTGGCCCCGCCATGCCGCGCAACACGTTGATGCTGCACGGTGTGGCGCAGTCGCAGATGGCCTATCGGATCGAAACCATCGCCGAGATCGACCGGGTCACGCGGCAGGCAGCCGATGCCGCGGTGTCACGGGCGATCGAGGAGCTGATGGAGCGGCTGGGGCTGGGTGACGAGGAAGGGCTGCGGATGGCGATACGGCTCGCCCGCGGCTGGGAGGCGGCGAAGATCCGCTTCGTCTCGGCGCTGACGACCGGCCTCGCCTCCGCCTTCCTGCTGGCCATCGGCGCCGGGATCGTGGCCATGATGCGCCAGGGCGGCACGAAGTGAGCGGCCGCTGATCCAGCGAACGGATCCGTCCGTACCTTAGACCAGCTGAACGATCGGCTGGGGAACGATGGGCCATTCCAAACCGGTGACGAGGACCGCCAAGGCGGCGGTGCAGGGCCCGACCCGATCGCTCGCACCCAAGCGTGCTCCGGCGATGAGGGCCAAACGCCTCGCCGCGAGGCTGACGCGTGTCCCGCCTGCCGCAGCCGTCACCACCGGTGCAGCGATCCATGTCGATGGCGGGCGCGGTGCCGTCGCTGGCGCCTCCACCGTCCGGTTCGGGGCCTCCGGCGGGGTGCGGGCATGGGCATGAGATCCTCCCACCTTTCATCCACGACCGCCGTGCCGAACTGCTACATTGCACCGCGGGCCACCGCGCGCATGATGCCGTCCATGTCGACGATGGACCCGAGCCCGGAAGCCTCGCTGGAGGCAGATATCCGCGCCGTGGCAGTGAGGCAGGATCGAGCCGCATTTGCCAGGGTGTTCGCGTATTACGGTCCGCGGGTGAAGGCCTATCTCCGCCGGCTCGGCGCCGATGACGGGGTGGCCGAGGATCTGACCCAGGAGGTGCTGCTGACCGTCTGGCGGCGGGCAGATCAGTTTGATCGCGCGCGCGCCTCGCTCGGCACCTGGGTCTACACGATCGCCCGCAACAAGCGCATCGACGCGTTGCGGCGCGAGCGGCGGCCGGACTTCGATCCGGACGACCCGGCATTGGTCGGCGATGCGGAGACGAGCCCGCGCGGCGATCGGGTCGCGGAGGCGCGGCAGACTCGACGTCAGATGATGGAGGCCGTGGAGCACCTGCCGGTGGAGCAGGCGCAACTGCTGCGGATCTTCTATTTCGAGGACAAGCCCCACAGCGTGATCGCCGCCGAGCTCGGCCTCCCTCTTGGTACGGTCAAATCGCGGCTCCGCCTGGCGCTCGGGAAGCTGCGGGTGCTGATGAACGGTGGTGGCGAATGAGCGAGCCCATGAGCGTGGACGAGTTGCTGATCGCGCACGCCGCTGGGAAGCTGCCCGAGCCGGTGGGCCTGGCGGTGGCCACGCATCTGGCGCTGTGCCCCGCCGCACGGGCGCGCTACCGGCTCTACGAGGCGTTCGGCGGCGCGTTGCTGGACGATCTGGAGCCGGCGAGGATGGCGGGCGATGCGTGGGATCGGATGTTGAAGCGGCTCGACGACGACGACCCGCAGCCGTTGCCGGTTATGCCAGCCGGACAGCCGCTTCTGCCGCGACCCTTGCGGGACTATCTGCCCGGACCGCTCGAGCAGCTGCGCTGGCGCAGTTATGGCCCGGCCGCGGAGATCGAGCTGCGCATCCCGGCACCCGGCTATCGGACGACGCTGCTGCGCGTGCGTGCTGGTCGGAAGGTGCCGCAGCACACCCACGAGGGCAACGAGCTGACGGTCGTGCTGGATGGGTCGTTCCACGACGAGACAGGTCATTTCCACCGCGGCGATCTCGTGATCGCCGATGGTTCGCTCGACCACAGGCCCGTAGCGGACGAGGGCCGGGACTGTCTCTGTCTCGCGGTCACCGATGCTCCACTGCGTCTCACCGGGAGGTTCGGGCGGCTCCTCAACCCGTTCATCCGGTTCTAGCCGGCGGTCGCTGCGTGGCGGTGAAGCGCGCGCGATAGGCTTGTGGGTTGGTGTCGAGAAGCCGCAGGAAGCTGCGGCGCATGGTTTCCTCGGAGCCGAAGCCGCAGCGCCGTGCGATGTCCTTGACCGGCAGGTCGGTGTCGCCGAGCAGCAGTCGTGCCGCCTCGACGCGCAGCCGCTCAGCCGTGCGCGCAGGTGTCGTGCCGACGGCCGCGACATAGTGGCGGAGCAGGCTGCGTTCGCTCATGCCGGCATGGGCCGCGAGATTGGGCAGGCTGAGTTCGCCAGCGAGATTGGCCTGCATCCAGCCGTGCAGTGGGGCGAAGCGCTCGCTGCCCTGCACCTCCAGCGCCGCGCTGAACTGTGCCTGCCCGCCCGGCCGCTTGAGGAACACGACCAGCCGCCGGGCTACCGCCAGGGCCACGTCGCGGCCCAGATCCTGCTCGATCATCGCCAGCGCCAGATCGATGCCGGCCGTGACCCCGGCCGAGGTCCAAAAGCGGTCGTCGGCGATGAAGATGGGGTCGTCCTCCACCCTGATCCGGGGATGGAGCTCGGCCAAGCGCGCGCAGTAGGCCCAGTGCGTCACCGCGCATCTTCCGTCCAGCAGGCCCGTCGCCGCCAGCAGGAATGCTCCGGTGCAGACCGAGGCCACACGCCGTGCCGCCTGTGCCTCCCGGCACACCCATTCCAGCAGGTGCGCGTCCGCTGCAGCCTGCTCGACACCCCGACCTCCGGCGACGATCAGCGTGTCGACCGCGGGGCTGGCCGTCAGGTCCGCCGTCATCAGGGCCAGCCCCGACGACATGGTGACGGTTCCGCCACCTTTGGCAACGACCTGAAGGGCATAGGGCGCGGACCCGCCACGCTCGGCCAGCAGGTCGTTGCAGGAGGCGAACGCCTGCAGCGGGCCGGCCACATCGAGCAGCTGACCGCCGGGAAAGGTCAGGATGTCGACGCGCACGAAGGGCCTCTTGGCGAAAAACGAGGGTTCTTTGTCATCGCCGCCAAAACCTCGTGCAATAGACTGCCGCCGTCAAGCATGGAGGACGGTTCAATGACGACGCTGAGCATCGGTCTGCTGGTGTTCCCCAAGGTGCAGCAGCTCGACCTGACGGGCCCTTATGAGGTCTTCGCCTCGCTCCCCGGCGCTACGGTCCACCTGATCTGGAAAACACTCGATCCGATCGTATCGGCCACGGGCCTCGTGCTCGCGCCCGACACACTGATGGCGCAATGCCCGGCGTTGGATGTGCTCTGCGTGCCGGGTGGCGTTGGCGTCAACGCGCTCATGGGGGACGTGGAGGTGCTGAGCTTCCTGCGTGACCGCAGCGCAAGCGCCCGGTTCGTGACCTCGGTTTGCACCGGTGCATTGGTGCTGGCAGCGGCCGGGCTGCTCGACGGCAAGCGGGCGACGACGCACTGGGCCAGCCACGACTTTCTGCCTCGGCTGGGGGCCGTACCGGAAGTAGCGCGGGTGGTGACCGACGGCAGGTTCATCAGCGGCGGCGGCGTGACGGCCGGCATCGACATGGCGCTGACGGTGGCAGCCGAGCTCGTTGGCCGCGCGGAGGCCGAGACGGTCCAACTCAGTCTCGAGTACGCGCCGGCCCCGCCATTCGACTCCGGCAGGCCCGAGACCGCGCCGCCCGAGGTCCTCGCGGCGGCGCGGCACCGACTGAGTGGCAGCCGGCTGGAGCGGGAGCAGATCGTGCAGCGGCTGGAGGCGGCCCGGACGGTGGCATCGAGCTAAGCGCTCATCAGCCGACCGTGCGGGCGTCCAGCATGCTCTGGAGGAAGGTGGCACCCGCATCGATGCCCTCGGGATCGATGCTATGCGGCAGCCCCGGGCGGACGATCCACTGCAACGGCACCTCCGCCGCCTGCAGCCCCTCGACGGCCATGAACAGGGCCTGCACCGGGACGACGTCGTCGGCATCGCCGTGGATCAGCATCACCGGCGGCCGGCTGCGGATCTCGTGCGGCAGCTCATGCGCGCCCAGCAGCGCGCCGGAAAATCCCAGTATCGCCGCCATGGGGCGAGGCCGGCGCAGCCCTGCGAACAGGGACATCATCGTCCCTTGCGAAAAGCCGACCAGGGCCATGCGGCTGGCGTCCAGGCCGTGCTGTTGCAGGAGTTCGTCCAGGTAGGCGTCGAGCAGCGGCGCCGTGCGTCGTGCGCCGGCCAGCATCACGGCTGGCCGCCGGTCCTGCAGGCTGAACCACTGCCGGCCATAGGGAGCCATGTCGCAGGGCTCGGGACCGTCGGGGGCGACGAACAGCGCGTGCGGCAGTCGTTCCGCCAGCATCGGCGCCAGACCGATCAGGTCGTTACCGTCCGCGCCGACGCCATGCAGCAGGACCACCAGCTGTCGCGGTGGTCCACCGGCCTTGGGTGCGAGTGAGGGGCCGTGAAGCTTTGCCATGTTGGTCCGGACTTGTGGTATTCGGGGCATTGCGCCAGTGGGTCGCCCCAATCATGATCCGACCGCTGGCCGTGCTCAACCGGATTGGCAAAGGCCGACCAGCCAAGGACCCGTGGCGTTGGCATGATCAAGGGCACCGATTTCCTTCCCATGCCTGCGCCGGGCGAGCCGCCGCAGGTGACTAGGTTCGCGCCCAGCCCCAGCGGCTATCTGCATCTGGGGCATGCCTATTCGGCGCTGTTCGGGTTCGAGGCGGCCCGGATCTCTGGGGGCCGCTTCCTGCTCCGCATCGAGGATATCGACCGCCAGCGCTCCCGGCCCGAGTTCGAGCACGGGATCTACGAGGATTTGCGCTGGCTCGGGATCGAATGGGACGGCAGGGTGCGCCGCCAGTCCGAGCATCTCGATGTGTACCAGGCGACGTTGGACGAGCTGCGCCGGCTCGATGTGGTCTATCCCTGCTTCTGCTCCCGCCGCCAGATCAGGCTCGAGGTCGAGCAGGCGGGCAGGGCGCCCCACGGCCCGTCCGGCGAGCCACATTATCCCGGCATCTGCCGTGAGCTCGACCCGGCCGAAGGCGCGCGGCGGATCAGGAACGGCGAGCCTTACGCGCTTCGCCTCGACGTCGCCAAGTGCCTCGCCCGGACCGGGCCGCTGACCTGGGAGGACTGTCGCGCCGGTACCGTCGCGGCCGATCCGTTGAGCCTGGGCGACGTCGTGCTGGCCCGCAAGGATGTGCCGACCAGCTATCACCTGGCGGTCACGGTCGACGATCACCTGCAGGGTGTGACCCTGATCACCAGGGGCGAGGACCTGTTCCACGCCACGCACATGCACCGCCTGCTGCAGGCCATGCTTGGCCTGCGCACACCGCGCTACTACCACCACAACCTGATCGCCGACAGCAGCGGCCAGCGGCTGGCCAAGCGGAACCGGGCGATCACCCTCCGCCATCTGCGCGATTGCCGCCGCACGCCGGACGACGTGTGGCGGATGATCGGGCTTTTCGCGGATGCCAACCCGAAGGCGCAGTGATTGCTGCGCCACCTGTCGGCCGCTCTCCTGCTGCTGCTTGTCGCCTGTGCCGTGCCCAGCGAATCACCGACGTCCCAACCCGCGACCGAGACACAATGGGCGCCGCAGGGTGCACCACGGGCGGTGATCGTGGCGGTGCACGGCTTCAATGATTTCAAGGGAGCGTTCAAGGAATTCGGCGCCTATGCCGTGGCGCAAGGCATCCTCGTCGAAGCCTATGACCAGCCTGGTTTCGGTGCCCGTCCCGACCGCGGCTACTGGCCCGGGACGCCGGCGCTCATGGCGGCGCTGGAGGAAGCGGTTGAGAGCGCGCACGAACGGCACCCGGGGCTGCCCGTCTACGTGCTCGGTGAGAGCATGGGGGCCGCGGTAGCGTTGATGGCGCAGGCCAGCCCCCGCGCCCAGCCTGTGGACGGGCTGATCCTCGTGGCGCCGGCGGTGTGGAACGGCAAGGACCTGCCGCCGGGCTATCTCGCGGTGCTGCGCGTGCTGTCGGCCCTGGTGCCGTCGCTGCGCATCCATGGCCGTCATCTCAAGCGCATGGCGTCAGACAATATCGAGATGCTGCGGGCACTGGGTCGCGACCCGCTCTATCTGCGCGAGACCCGGGTCGATGGAATCGCTGGCCTGGTGAACCTGATGGTGGAGGCCCAGACGGTGGCACCTCGGGTCGGCGTGCCGCTGCTGGTGCTGCTGGGCGCCAAGGACCAGATCGTGCCTCCGGATGCCGCCAAGCGGTTCGTGGCGACATTGCCCGCCGACCAATGTCAGGTCGCCACCTATGCCGATGGCTGGCATCTGCTGCTGCGCGACCATCAGCGTGGCCGCGTGTTCGCCGATATCGCGAGCTGGATCGACGGGTTGCCACTGGCTTCCGGTCTGGCGCGGAGCTGCGGGCCGACGCCGCAATCCTGAGCATTGACACCTGGGAGTTGACACGCTCTTGCAGAGGTAGCTGCAGGGATACGGCGGCCTGTGGCAATGACCTGCGTTCGCCATCTGGAGATCGACACCTTGTTCGACAGCAACATAATCGGCGCGCTGATTCTCGGCGTGGTCGAAGGTGTAACTGAATTCATTCCGGTATCATCGACCGGCCATCTCATTATTGCCCGAGACTTCCTGGGCTACGCGGTCGAGCGTTTCGACGTCCTGGTGTTCGTCATTCAGCTGGCGGCCATCCTGGCCATCTGCCTGCTCTACGCCGGTCGTTTGATCCGCGTGGTAGTCGACCTGCCGAGCCGACCGGAAGCGCGCCGCTTCGTCCTCGCCGTCAGCATCGCCTTTGTGCCGTCCGTGGTGCTCGGGCTGCTGCTCGAGAAGTTCATGAAGGAGCATCTCTTCACGCCCTGGGTGGTGGCGATGGCCCTCGTCGTCGGCGGCGTGGTGATCCTGGTGGTCGAGCGGATCGCCCACCGGCCACGTTTCCACGACACGTCCGAGGTACCGCCGTTCACCGCGTTCTGCATCGGCCTGTGCCAGACCCTGGCGATGATTCCTGGCGTGTCGCGCTCCGGTGCCACGATCATGGGCGGGCTGCTGCTCGGTCTCGACCGCAAGGCGGCGGCCGAGTTTTCCTTCTTCCTCGCCATTCCGACCATGCTCGGTGCCGGCGCCCTCGACCTCTACAAGGGCTGGCGCCTGATCGACGGCTCGTTGGCGATCGATATCGCGGTCGCATCGGTGGCCGCCTTCGTGACCGCGATCGTCGTCGTGCGTGCGTTCGTCGCATACATCGCCCGCCACGATTTCACCCCGTTCGGGTGGTATCGGATCGTGGCGGGCGTCGTGATGCTCGGCCTGCTGGCGACCGGTGCTGTCTGACCGGCGTCAGGCCTTGGGCTTGCGTACCCGGGGAGCGCGCGGTCGCGGCGGTGCCGGGGGAGGGGCTACCGCCTCGTCCGGTGCCGCCGCCGGCGCTGCCGGCGACGTCTCGACGGCACTCTTGGTCTCCTCTTCGAGCGAGGCCATCCGCTTCTTCATCTCGTCGATGACCGCGGTGGTCTGTGTCGAGGCCGAAGCGAACGCGTCCTTGGCCTTCTGCTGCAGGGCCGCCAGCTCGGGTGCCGCACCCCCCAGCACCTCGAAGTTCTTGCTGGCGCACTCGTTGAGCACCGCCATGGCCTCGGACTGGACTTTGAGCAGGTGGTTGCCCAGGTCGTTGACCTGCGCCAGCACCTTCTCGAAAGCACTCCGCATCTGCTCCATCTGCTGAGTCGGTGCCGCACCGGCCGTCGGCTTGGCGGCCGAGGCCTGCATGACGCTCCACAGCTGCTTCATGGATTCCTGCATCATCGTCACCTGACGCTCGGCATAGGAGCGCATGCCGGTGGCGACGATGTTGCCGGCGCTGGTAAAGGCCGTGAAGTTCCGGCGCTGTGCTTCCAGCAGCGCTTCGGGATCGAACAGGTTGGGCGTCTTCGACTTGTTGGCGGGCACGTCAATCTCCCCCATGTGCGATGAACCGCACAGTAATCTACCCGGTCCGGCCTGCCTACCGCCCACCCGGCGCGGCTTGTTTGCGCGGTCGTGCAGGAAGCCTGGCCGGCACGCAGTGCAGCGATGTCGTCCAGTCCGTTGACCTGGGGCGCGGTGGTGCCGCAGGTATCGGCCTGCGCGTCGCCGCCGCTATGAAGGCCCTGTTGCATGCTCAGCCAGTCCAGCTTCTACGCGGCGGCCATCCCCGCTGTCATCCTGCTGGGGCTGTCCAAGGGCGGCTTTGCCGGTCTTGGTGTGCTGGGCATGCCGCTGATGGCGCTGACGATCCCGCCGGTCCAGGCGGCGGCGATCACGCTGCCGATCCTCATGGTCCAGGATGTGTTCAGTGTCTGGGCCTATCGGCGCAGTTGGGATCGCACCAACCTCAAGATCCTGCTGCCCGGCGCCGTCGTCGGGATCGTGCTGGCGTTTCTCCTCGCGTCCAAGGTACCCGACGCGGCCGTTGCCCTGGTTCTTGGTATCATCTCGATCGTCTTCGCCTTGCGCCGTTTCCTGGGTGGGCGGGGCACGACCGGTGCGCCGCCGACCGCCTTGAACCGCCCGGCCGGATGGTTCTGGGGCGCCGTCGCCGGTTTCACCAGCATGGTGGCGCACGCCGGCGGCCCGCCGTTCCAGATCTACGTCATTCCCCAGAAACTGCCGCGGGACATCTTCGTCGGCACCGGCGTGTTGTTCTTCGCGCTGGTCAATCTCATCAAGGTGCCGCCGTATATCGCCCTGGGCCAGTTCACGCGTGAGAATCTCTTGACGTCGCTCGTGATGTTCCCGCTGGCCATTGCCTCCACCTGGGCCGGCGTCTGGCTGGTGCGCCGGGTGTCGGGCGAGCGATTCTACGACATCGTCTATGTCCTGCTGCTGCTGCTGGGTGGCAAGCTGGTGTTCGACGGGGCGCGCTGGCTGGCGGGGTTTTGAGCACGGAGGTTGGAGCGAATGTGGCTGCGGTCCGCGATCGGCCTGATCTGCCTGACGGGATCAGCTTCCACCACCGTCGGGCAGAGCTGCTCTCTCAACGAATCGCCCTGCGCCGTAGGCTTAGGCACCTATCTCGCCGCCGCCCCACCACGGCACGACGGTATGGCCGCGCGACCAGTGGTGATCCACCTTCATGGCGCCGGTGCCTCGGCTGCGGCCGTGATGCAGGACCATGCCCTGGTCGAGCCGATCATCGCCCGTGGCTATGTGCTCGTGGCGCCGGTGGGCCTGACGCGCCCCGGTGAGGAAGGTGAGTACTGGTCGCTCGGCGCGCGGCCACCACAGCGGGGCGAGGCCCGCTTTCTCCAGCAAATCCTGGATGACGTCGCGCCGCGCTTTCATGCCGATCGCAGTCGCGTGTTCCTCACCGGTTTCTCAATGGGGGCGGCGCTTGTCTGGCGGCTGGCCTGCGAGTCGCCCGGCACCTTCGCCGCCTATGCCCCCGTCGAGGGCGGGTATTGGAGCGCGCACGCCAACGACTGCGCCGGCCCGGTCAGGCTGCTGCTGACCCAGGGCTGGCGCGACGATGCGGGCCGATGGAGGGTCGTGCCCAGGGTGCCGACACCGTGCAGGACGGCATCCTTGACGGGCTGCAGGTCTGGCGCCGCGTCAATCGCTGCGCCGACGCGGACGCCGACGAATTCGCGACCGACCCCCAGTTCTGGCGCCGCTCATGGACCACCTGTGCGCCGGGCTCGGCGCTGACCTTCGTGCTGCATCCCGGCGGCCATGAGGTGCCGGCGGGCTGGGCGGCACTGGCGCTCGACTGGTTCGAGGCTGCGGTGCCGAGGACCCACTGACGCCCGCTACCAGCGCAGCGCCGCCGTGTGCACCGGCGCGTCCCACAGGTCGCGCAGCTCGTCGTCGAGCGCGGTCACGGTCAGCGAGCAGCCAGCCATGTCGAGCGAGGTGCAGTAGCTGCCGACGAGGGAGCGACTGACGGTCATGCCCTTGGCCTCGAGCTGGCGCCGGGCGGAATCGTACATCAGGTAGAGCTCCATGGCCGGCGTGCCGCCGAAGCCGTTGACCAGCAGCAGCAACTCGGCGCCGGCAGGGGCGGCGAGGTCGGCCGTGATGGCGGTCAGC